>CAZHLC010000413.1:0-4639 GCA_964532545.1 uncultured Leptospiraceae bacterium
TGCTGGGTGTGGTGGCTCTGATCGCCCTGCTCGGCGGTGGGCCAGGTGTTTTGATATACATTCTACCGGCTGCCTTTGTGATGTTTGTTCCTACCCTTATTTACGCCAGGTTTTCTAGCAGCAAATATGAGCGTGCCATTGCTGCACTGCCCGTAGCCAAAGAGCCTGGCGGGGCTGGTTTGCCTGCTGGTTGCCCCAACTGTGGTGACCAGATCGAGTTTGGCCGCCACATGGCCGAGCGTTGCCGCTCATGTGGTACCTGGTCGGCTGCACCCAACAGCCTTGCCGATAAGGTGACCCTGAGAGCCCGCCAGTATGCTGATAGTCGTGCCCAGAATGTGGTTCGCGAAGGCGAGACCATAGCTCAAACTGGCCGCTCAGTGGCCCGTGGCTTCACATTAATCATGCTGGCTGTTGGTATAGGCTTTGTGCTGCTTGTCAGTGTAATTGGTATTCTCTTGAGCAGTTAAAAATTAAGTAAGCAACGATAGATTTGGCTTGGCCGCTGGTACAGCCAGGGTATTATGTCGCATGAAACAGTTTCTTCTCTTAAGCCTTCTCATTTCAGTCGGGCTCTTTGCGGCAGGCAACAAAATACAAGAAGCCGTGCTGGTGCGCTTCTATACTGCATTCATAACAAACATGGCGTGGGGCCCTGATGTTGGCAGGGCCGATGAAATTCTTTTGCAAGAAGATAACCGTAATACTTTTAAGTTTGGTACCGGGGGCGCACTGTTCAGTGGTCAGGGTTTAAATGAGGCTCTGGCCGACGAAACCGGTATTGCTGTCAGCGAAAATAATAGATATAATCTCGAATATACATTTCAGCGCATAGAAAAGTTTTCGGGTTTGAAGGTATTTAAGCGAAAAGAGGGGCGTAACTATAGCGTATTATCACAGAAAAACAAACTCTCTAGCTATAACCCGGCCCTGATTGAATGGGCCGGCAAGAACCTTATACCAAAGCCAAAGACTAAACTGGGTCGAGAGATTACCTTTGCAGAGGTTTATAACAAAGTATTCAAACGAATGTTTCGAGCCTATGCTGACGCCTACGTTGTTTTGCAGCAGCGAAAGGGTGGCCTGAAAAAAGAGGCCAGCATGTTCAAACGGGCCATGGGTAGTGCAAACTTTGATGGGCTAATTTATCTCAATGCCCGTTACTGGGATGTTTTGCCCCATTACACTGATAATGCAGAATATCCCATAACTCTTGATGGCCCCAAGGCCTGTGGTTTCTGGCTGAGGCGGCAACTGGGGGGCACAGCTGATGTATCAATCAGAGTGCTGGCGAAGGTTTTAAAGCAGTACGATAGCTTTGCCTACGGTGATCTGTCAAAAGTGCTGCCAAAGTAATGGCCGACAATTCAGAGCAGCACTTTCGTTTTCTCGAAAACATGTATCATCGGGCGCCAACCAATGACTATTTTAAACCTGTTCTAGAAATTGTCAAAAGCGAGGCAACTCTGACAATACCTGTACGCGAAGACTTTTTTCATGCTGGCGGGGCCGTACATGGGGCTGTTTATTTCAAGGCACTCGATGATGCCGCATTTTTTGCAGCCAATTCACTGGTTCGCGATGTCTTTGTGTTAACTGTATCTTTCAGTATTCAATTAATCAGGCCGGTGGTTGCGGGCCAGATGGTTGCCAAGGGCCGCGTAACCCAGCCCGGGCGCACACAGATCTTTGCTCAATCAGATTTATATGACGCAAGAGGGCGTCTTGTTGCCCAGGGGCAGGGAAACTTTTCCCGCAGCAAAACACTTTTAACCCCTGAAATCGGTTACTGCGACTGATTACTGCCCAGCAACAGAATGCTGTTGGTAAAGGTATGTATAAAGTTTTCTCGGTGTATGGGGCCGATTTCACCTGCGCAGAAAAAACAAGCCAGAGGAATTTGACCATACTGGCTTTGAATCAGTTTGAGATCGTGATCTGGTTCGCGATACATATGAGTACCCCGCCCATTACAATTGAATACCAGAGCGGCCCCGGGGTTCTCTCTGGCAGCCAGCAGTTTTTTCAGTTCTTCAGCAGCTGAGCGATAATCGCGAATATGAAATTGAATAATCTGGCCGCTATGAACAGGGCCTGCAATAGCAAGGCTGCCACTCTCTTCGTCAACTTTCACCAGACCACGAATCAGGTATTGGCCTTTATCGGCCGCCTCATCAGTCGGGGCCAGGCCCACAAACAGCCCCTGGTTTACCAGTCTCTGAATTTCTGAGCCAGCATTCTGCAGGTTTTCTTCAAGTATGTCAAGGGGGGCGCGGCCAGCCAGCTTTTTGATCACGTTCTTCTCACTGTCAGTGATAAAGTAGCGCTCACCAAAAGGCTGGCATCCCTGAGAGACCACCCATTCGACACCCGTATTTCGCAGAACCAGCAACACTGCCCCTTCTGAATAGACAGTGTTCTGCAGAAAAAGGCTGTTTTGCTTCGGTCTGGCTGCCCCGCTGGCAATACCGCCAAGTACCGGTTGGCCCATAAAGGCCATATTCAGACCTGTTAGCATGGTCTCAAGGTCAAAGCCAAAAGGGTCGGGCAGAACAAGAAAGGCTGGTTTGTCACAGGGATAAATATCAAGATAACCATACCAGTCGTCATTGGTATGCAGGGTCGCCAGCTCTGTCTGGGTCATATGAAACCCCTCAATTTTAGCGCCGGGCATCTGGCCTACCAGCAGTGAGATGGCGGGCCCATTCTGGTTTTCGCCATCAGCGCCGATGGTACCCATGGTTGTACAGCCCACAAGGTGCTTTACGTTTATCTTGCTGTTGAGCAACTCACATGCTCTTGCGGCATTGTTATAACGATTAGAGACGAAGAAGCAACCAAACTCATATTCGTCTGCGAGGCCAGCAGTGACTTCACTGATGGCCACGTTCAGTTCGGGGTCGCTACTTTGGCGTGAAGCAAACTGCACTGCAATGTTAATAGGTAACCACAAAGTGGCTGGTCAAAACCTTTTTTTGAAACTGTGCTTGTTTATACATCTAATCGCCTTGAGCTGATATCAGGCCCGGGTCTTTCGACGACCCAGATGATTCTCAGTTGACGGTTTGTCTCTAGAACCTGCACTGCCAGCCTCTATGAAAAAGGTTCTGGTTACGGGCGGGTCTGGCTTTATTGGCACAGCAGCTGTTGATTATTGTTTAAAAAACAAAATCAAGGTGGCAAACCTTGATGTCAAAGAGCCCAATGTGGTTGAACACCAGAAGTACTACACACAGGTTGATATTCGTGATTTCGACCTGTTGAAGAAAACTATCCAGAAGTTTAAGCCTACCCATATTCTGCATCTGGCTGCTAAAACAGGTATGGATATCAAAAGCATCGATGTGCTTAATGCCAACACCGATGGCGTGCAGAACCTTATAGATATCTGCCGCAAGCTACCCTCGCTTAAGGGTGTGGTTTTTACTTCAAGCCTGCTGGTATGTGAAAACGGCTATATTCCCAATGGTGATACTGATTATTGCCCACCTAATCTGTATGGCGAAAGCAAAATGATCGGTGAACAACTGGTGCGCGATGCTGACCCCAAATATGGTTGGGCCATTGTAAGACCCACCTCAATCTGGGGCCCCTGGTTTGAGCATTCGTATAAACAGTTTTTTCAGATGATTGATAAGGGTCTCTATTTTCACCTGGGCAAAACCCAGATTGTCAAACCCATCAGTTATGTTGGTAATACCGTACACATGATGTTTAATATTCTTTTTGCGCCTAAAACGAAAATGAAAGGCAAAACATTTTACCTGGCTGATTACCCCGGTCACAGCACCCGCCAATGGGCTGAAATGATTCGCAAGAACATGGCTGCCAAAAAGATTAAAACACTGCCCCTGGCCATGATCAGAATGGCTGCACTTCTGGGTACCGCGGTCGAGAAGGTGGGGGTGAATTTTCCTATTACGAATTTTCGCCTCAACAACATGCTCACCGGCGGAGAGTATCCCACCCAGAACACCAGAGAGCTGGTTGGTGATCTGCCTTACGACCTTGAAGCAGCGGTGAATGAAACCATCGTATGGATGCACAGTGAAGGTCTGATTCAGCACAAACTGGCTTCAGCTTGAGCGAAGGCTTGACAGCAAGCTCTGCTTCTGCCCTTTGCTGTTATGCGAAAACTGCCCTTCTTGCTGCTTTTTATTCTTTTTCAATGCACGCCTGAGAAACCGCGCGACATTATTGTAACTAAACACTGGGCAAGTCTGGTATCACCTGACACCTACCTGCGGGTGAACATCGCTTCTGACAAGGGCGGGCGCCTCTATTACAAGCTGGCCCGGGTCTCGGCAAGGCCTGAGATACTGCTTGAATGGTCAAACCTGGGTTTCAAATTCGAACAGGCTACTTTTGACCAGAACCTTGAGGTCACAGAACAAAAGCCCTCGATACTGAAACAGAGTTACCGCCTGCTTCATGGTAAAACCAGTCAGGCCTCTTTTGATGCCAGCCGCCTGCGTCTCACTGTTCTAAACAAGCAGAAGCAGCAGCTTTATATTGATTTTCACCTGACCAACGATGGGCTGGCCTTTCGTTATGAAGCCGGTTCTGAGCTGGGGGCCGAGCTGAAGGTGAAACAAGAACTGAGCAGCTTCAGCCTGCCCGCCAATATACCGGGGTGGCT
>CAZHLC010000414.1:0-4608 GCA_964532545.1 uncultured Leptospiraceae bacterium
ATTGAGCCCACTGATCATATTGGTTATGAGTATTTGATCTATAAGATCGAGTGAGCTCACCCTGTTTGGTGGTGAAAGAGATATGCTCCCTCTCCACGGGTGCAGAGGGAAGGTGAAAATTTCGAAAATAAAGCAGGGTGAGGTAAATTATCTCAAGCAAATCGCCAAACCTGCCGAAAATATACTGTGAAAACTCTATTTTTTTCTTAATAGGGTTGTTTTGCGGTCATTTGGGTGCCTTGGCGCACCTTTACGTTGCTCAGCCTCTCTCAGTTTCAGCTGGCTTAACTTAGTTTCTCTAGGGTATAAAGCCGATCGTGATAAAGCATACCTATACCCTTGGGGGTTTTTAGGTGTGTATTTGGGCCAGAGGGCCCAAAGCGCCCTGTTTTTCAGGGTTTGCTCTTTCACATGTGTGAATTTCATCTTTATATAAGCCATCAGCCCGGTGGAGTGAGGGGATAGAATTCCCTTAGAGAGATAGATCAGACGATTGTCGATTTTGTCCCTGAATCTCCTTCGGGCACTTCTTGAGGCGGGTGCGTGAAGCGCAACTCTTCAACCCGCTGATCTTGCCTGCAAATAACTCCCATAGAATTTGCTTAAAGGGCAGGTGAAGTTGCCGGTGTTTTTTGTTCTTTGAAACTCTGAAGAAGGAGAATGGAGAGAAAGATGATAATAAATCACAATATGAGTTCAATTCAGGCGAATCGAACTTTGAAGTTTCGTACCTGGGAAATTGGCAAGACCATGGCAAAACTGTCATCGGGCGAGCGAATTACCAAGTCGTCTGACGATGCCTCAGGTCTGGCAGTCTCTGAAAAAATGAGAACCCAGGTTAACGGTCTTCGTCAAGCCGAACGTAATACCGAAGATGGTATGAGCTTCATTCAAACCGCCGATGGATTTCTCGACCAGGTGGCCAATGTGCTACAGCGTGTTCGCGTACTGGCGGTGCAGTCTGCAAATGGTATTTATACCAAAGAAGACCGCACCCTGCTGCAGGTTGAGGTTTCTCAGATGATTGATGAGGTTAACCGAATGTCTTCACAGGCAGAATTTAACCGTTTCAAGATCATGCTGGGTGACTTTGCCCGCGATTCTAAAACAGGTTCTATGTGGTTTCACATGGGCCCGAACCAGAACCAGCGTGAGCGTGCCTATGTAGCCACCATGACGGCTAAAGCCCTTGGTATTGACCAGGTCAGTTTGACTTCAGTGGGTCGTGCAAACGATGCCATTGGTCTTGTTGATGCAGCTTTAACAAAGCTGATGAAACAGCGGGCCGATCTGGGTGCATACTCAAACAGGCTTGAAGTTACTGCCAAAGGCCTGATGTCTGCTTATGAAAATGTGCAGGCAGCAGAAAGTCGTATTCGCGATGCCGATATGGCTGAAGAAATGGTAACGCTTACGCGTGATCAGATTCTTGAGCAGGCAGCAATTTCTATGCTGGCTCAAGCCAATGTTCGTGGTCAAAGTGCCCTTAGGTTGCTGAATCTAGGCTCATAGTACGATGTTTCGTACAGCATGTGAAAGAGAAATAATTGATGTTCTTTGAAAATTGGTAAATCTTCACTCTTCATCCCGTTCACGGGAACACACGGCGCGTTGAAACTCAACGCGCCGCAGTTCCCGTGAGCTTGTGAAACAGGAAGTTTCATAATTCGTGGTTCGCGGGAAAATTCAACAAAGCGTCCATGGAGGGAGAAGATGCAAATAAACAACAACCTTTCTGCTCTGTATGTCAGCCGACAAATGGGTAAGACACACAGAATGTTAGGCAAGTCGATTGAGAAACTCACAACCGGCCTGCGTATTAACCGGCCTGGCGATGACGCCACGGGTCTTGCGGTCTCTGAAAAAATGAGAACTCAGGTGCGTGGTCTGAAACAGGCAGAGCGTAATGCCCAGACGGGTATTTCGTTTATTCAGGTAGCCGAAGGAAACATGGAGCAGGTGAACAGTATACTGCAACGTGTTCGTGAACTCTCGGTACAGGCAGCTAACGGAATTTACTCGACTGCAGATCGAATTCAGATTCAAGTCGAGGTTTCGCAGCTGGTCGATGAGGTGAACCGCCTCTCAACCCAGGCTTCGTTCAACAAGTACAAGCTGTTGAATGGCGATCTGGCCAGAGGTTCTGCGAAAGCTTCAGTGTTTTTTCACGTGGGGCCCAACCAGAACCAGCGTATTCGAGCGTACATTTCGACCATGAATGCCAGAGCTTTTGGCATCGATGAGAACAATAAATCGATTTCATCGGTTGGTAATGCCAACAAAATGATCGGAACCATCGACTCAGCCATTGATAAGTTAAACCGACAGAGAGCTGAACTTGGCGCCTTTTACAACCGTATGGATATAGCGGTCGATTCACTTCGAACCAGCTATGAAAATATGACGGCTGCTGAAGCTTCAATACGCGATGCTAACATCGCAGAAGAGTTAGTGGAGTTTACCAAGAATCAGATTTTGTTACAGAGCTCAACAGCAATGATGGCTCAGGCAAACCTGTCTTCTTCGATAGTTCTTCAACTTATGGAGAAAATCTAATTTGGTTTTAACCAGAGTTGTACGGCGATGAACTACCGGCTTGAGAAGCCAATTGTCAACAAAAGCTGATTTTCAGCACTTAAGCATTCCCGGCTATGGGAGCTCTGTATAAAACAGAGAAGCCAGGAATGCTTTTTTTTGTTATAATTCTTCAATGAAAACAGATTTACATCGCATCTAACTTCCCCCAGCATCGGCAGCTGTGCGTGAGAGAGTGAAAAATATACTGCATGGGCACCATGCCATCTTTGATTTCTTCTTAGCTCTGCTTGGCCTTGGCCTGATCTATCGTACCTTTGTTTATTACGATCTCTACAATACGGTGGCGCCGCCTTTTGATTTCTCTGTTAAAGAGACTTCTATTTTCTCTATGCTTTCATTCTATATCTTCGACGTTCTGGTGGCTCTGGCCTGTTTGCTGCTGGGCTTGGCTTTTCTGCAGCTGGGCCGCTTGAAGACATTGCAACGCTACCCCTGGGTGATTACAGTTAAGAGAGTAGTGGGGGCCCACCTCATTTTACTGGTGCTGGCCTTCTACTATGGGGCCCATTACCGGCTGGTGTTTCAACAGCATATGGGTTTAGAGGTGGGTGCCCTTTATCAAGCGGGCACATTTTCTTTAAGTGCAATGTTCAGTTTGCTTAGCGTAGCTGATTTACTTTTACTGTGCCTGCCCCTGTTGGTGTTCTGGGGCCTGCGCAGCGCCAAGAACCGGGCTGTACACGTTAGAAACGCCCTACTGGTACTGGCTCTGCTGGGCCTCGCCATGTTTTTGCTGGCGGGTCGGGGCCCGGCGGTTGCTGCCGAATTGAAATTGAACCCGGTTGTTTTCACCGCCTATGATTTTTTTCGCAGCAAGCCTGCGATGAAAAAGAAAACCACCCCCATGCTCACCACTGTGGCTCACACCCATAAGATGCTGCTCAGCAAAACTGAATTCAAGCGGGTGCTGCCCGAGCATGTAAGAAAGAAATGGAACTTTCTTTTCATCATTCTAGAGAGTACAGGGGCTGAATACATCTATGATACCCGTTATGGCAATGATGTACCCATGCCTTTCTTAAAAAGCATCGGCGAACAGAGCCTGCAGCTTACCCGTCATTACTCGCCCTCAAACAGCAGCCCCCGCTCGTTGTTCTCAATCTTCAGCGGTATTAACCCGGTGCCTGAGGTCGAAATCTTTGCCGTTGAAAAAGATGTGATGATACCCTCGCTGGTAAAATATCTGGGTAAAGATTATCATCCCTTTCTGGTTACCCCGACTTTTTTACATTGGTTTTTTCCTAAATATTTCTTTCTTAATAATGACTTTCTACTTTATGGCAAGGTTGATATACCAGCCTCGCCTGACCGCATTCAGCACCGGGTAGGGCGTCATGAGGCTGATGGTTTTGACTTTATGATGAATATGATCGAAACCGCAGATAAACCTTTCTTCGGGGTGTACATTACCTATGCACCTCATTGGCCCTATGTCGAATTTGAGCCTGAAAAAGACATTTTTAAGAATGCCTTCAAAAAGCCTGACAGCTGGCGCTACCGCCACTATAACAATCTGCGTCTGCAAGATGACCAGCTGCGGCGTCTGTTTGCTTTTTTAGACGATGAGGGTGTGCTTGATGATACGATTATTGTGTTAACCGGCGATCACTCTGAGGCCTTTGGCCAGCACCGCTCAAACTGGATTCATTCGCGGGCTATTTATCAAGAGAATGTACATGTACCAGCCTACCTCTATGCCCCGGCTCTATTCAAGCCTGGTAAGATCAAACGGGTAACTTCCCATGTAGACCTGTTGCCATCAATTCTCGATGCCCTGAGAATCTCATACAAAGAAAACCTGATTCAGGGCGAATCAATCTTTAAAGCCGGCCTGAATCGCAATTACACATTTCTCTATGGTAACGAAGACACCGTGGCCTCTATTTCACATAAAAATATCAAGATGATGTTTTCACCAAAGTTTCATACCTGTAAGGTATTTAATCTGCAGAAAGACCCGGGCGAAATACGACCCCTGAGCTGTCTTAACTTTGCAGAGCAGAAAAGGGC
>CAZHLC010000415.1:0-4604 GCA_964532545.1 uncultured Leptospiraceae bacterium
AGTCGGCGAAGAAAAAGTGCCAGGCGAACTTGACCTTAAAGAAGTAAACGAGCACTTAATCTGGGAAGTTGTAGTAGCTGAGCAGGCTAATCGCCGTCAGGGTACTCACAAAACAAAAGAGAAAGGTGAAGTACGCGGTGGTGGCGCCAAGCCCTGGCGTCAGAAAGGCACCGGCCGGGCCCGTGCTGGTTCAAACCGCTCGCCAATCTGGCGTGGTGGTGGCACGACCTTTGGCCCCCGCCCCAGAAACTATCGTCAGGCTATCACCAAAAAGAAGAAATTATCAGGTATCAAAAATATCCTTGGTAAAAAAATTCAAGACGGCCGTGTTGTGCTGCTTGAAGAATGGCCAAAGTCTGAAGCACCCAAGACCAGTGAAGCGTTTGCCGGTATTGAAAGTATTGTGAAGGCTTCTTCTTTTTACAAAGAATATGCCGGTGAAAAAAAGCTGCGGGCCAAAACAAACGATAAGCGCAAGGCCATTACTGTAGTGGTTGAAGATGCTGACCAGAGCCAGAGGCTGTCGGTACGAAATATTCCCTGGGTGAAACTGATTAATGCAAAGCAGCTGGCTGCTCTGCCTCTCTATCACAATCAGGGCGTAATCATTACCAGGGCGGCTTTCAACAGTATCGTTGAAAAATTCAGGAACTGATTATGAATCTGTATGATGTATTAAAAAAGCCCCTGGTTACCGAGAAAGCTGAAGCTTTGCGCGCCGAAAACGTGTATATCTTCGAGGTAGACCGTAAGGCTAATAAAAAGCTGATTAAAGAAGCTGTTCGCAAAATTTATGGTGTGACCCCAGAGAAGGTCAACGTAACTTATATTAATGCCAAACGTAAGCGTAACCGATATGGCTATGGTTTTACCCCCCGCCGTAAGAAAGCTTATGTGTTTCTCGACAAAAAAGATAAAATTGAGATTTTTGAGGGAGTATAACCGTGCCAGTTAAGAAATTTAAACCGACTACTCCCACCCAGCGTTTTAAAACCGTTATCACCAGCGATGTTAGAAGCTCTGATAAACCCCACAAGGCTCTTGCCAAGGGTGCCAGTAAGACTGCTGGTCGCAATAACAAGGGTCGCATCACCGTTCGTCGTCGCGGCGGCGGCCACAAGCGTAAGCTACGTACCATTGACTTTGCCCGTGACAAAATGGGTATCGAAGCAAGGGTTGAAACCATTGAGTACGACCCTAATCGCAGTTCTGATATTGCCCTGGTATGCTACAAAGACGGTGAGCGCCGGTACATTATTGCGCCCAAGGGTCTGCAGGTAGGCCAGACTATTGTATCTGCTGAAAAAGTAGAAAACGAAGTAGGCAATGCCGCACCAATTGGCAGCCTTCCGGTGGGTGCCCAGGTTCATAATATTGAGGTGCAGATTGGCCATGGTGGCCAGATTGCCCGTTCTGCCGGCTCATTTGCGACGATCTCAGGTCACGATGGTGACTATACTATTATCAAGCTGCCTTCAAGCGAGGTTCGCAAGATACACAAAAAGTGTATGGCGACCGTTGGTATTGTGGGCAATGGCGAGCACGAGCAGGTTCGCCTCGGTAAGGCCGGCCGCAGCCGCTGGCTGGGTCGTCGCCCCAAGGTTCGCGGTGTGGTTATGAACCCCGTTGATCATCCCCACGGTGGTGGTGAAGGCAAAACTTCAGGTGGCCGTCATCCGGTGACACCATGGGGTAAGCCAACCAAGGGTAAGAAGACCCGTCATCTGCGTAAGCCCAGTGATCGTTTTATACTGAACAGAAGGAAGAAATAATGGCAAGGTCATTAAAAAAAGGCCCATATATTGATGCCCACCTTTTCAAAAAAGTTGAAAAGGCCAAGGCCGCAGGTGATAAGAAACCCATTAAAACATGGTCTCGCCGTTCGACGATTTTTCCTGAGATGATTGGCCTGACAATTCTGGTGCACTCGGGCAAAGATTTCGTGCCTGTGTTCGTATCAGAAGACATTGTTGGTCATAAACTTGGCGAATTTGCGCCAACCCGCAATTACCGGGGCCACAGCAGCCTTGATAAAAAGGGTAAATAAGAGAGAACTACTATGGAAGTTAAAGCATCAGCAAATTTCATTCCCATGTCACCCAGAAAGGTACGTCTGGTTGCTGATGAGGTACGTGGTTATGAATTTCCTGAAGCGGTTGATGTGCTTAAGGGTATTCCCCGCAAAGCAGCCCGCATTCTTTTAAAAAACCTGCTCAGTGCAGGTGCCAATGCCAAGGTAATTAATCCTGATGTGCATGAAGGCGATCTCTACATCAAAAAAATCTACGTAGATGCCGGCCCAACCATGAAAAGGTTCAGACCAAGAGCCAGGGGCCGTGCCGATAGAATTTTGCGACGTACAAGCAAAATCACCGTGGTATTATCAGACGAATAGGAAACATTTATGGGGCAGAAAACAAATCCAACCGGTATTAGACTCAAAGTCACACGCAGCTGGGATTCTATCTGGTATGCCAAAAAAGAGAACTACTCAAAAATTCTTCATGAAGACCTGCGCATGCGCAAAGAAATTGCCAGGCGCTACCCCAAGGCAGGGGTCGTAAGGGTTCTAATCGATCGTTTTCCTGAAAAAGTTCACGTGAAGCTGTATTGCACTAAACCCGGTTTGGTGATCGGCCAGCGTGGTAAGAACATCGAAGGCCTTAAAGCTTCGGTGTCGAAAATGGTTACCAAGCCCCTCGAAGTTAAAATTATTGAAGTATCAAAACCTGATGGTTCGGCTCAGGCTCTTTCAGAGAATGTTGCCATTCAGATTCAAGATCGTATGCCTTTTCGTCGCGCCATGAAGCAGACGTTACGCGCCGCCCTTCGTTCGGGGGCCCAGGGCATTCGTATCATGGTATCAGGTCGCCTTAATGGTGCTGATATGGCCCGCACCGAGCAGTATCTAGAAGGCCGAGTACCTCTGCATACTCTGCGTGCCATGATTGACTATGGTTTTGCCGAAGCCGATACAACTTATGGCAAAATCGGTGTCAAGGTGTGGCTATATAACGGTGATTATCTTGAAAGCTCTGAGCAAGAAGAAGATAAATATCTGGTGAAGAGGCGCGAATCTTAAAGGAAATCTTATGTTATCTCCCAAGAAACTAAAATGGAGAAAACCCCACACTGGCCGCTTAAAAGGCCTGTCGAAAGGGGGTAATGAAGTATCATTCGGTGAGATCGGCCTCAAGGCTGTTTCAGCTAACCGACTGACTTCACGCCAGATCGAGGCTGCCCGTATTGCCATTACCAGGCATGTACGCAGGGGCGCCAAACTATGGATTCGTATTTTCCCTGATCGCCCGGTGACTAGAAAGCCGGCTGAAACCCGTATGGGTAAGGGTAAGGGCGGCGTAGAATTCTACGTTGCACTGATTAAGCCTGGCAAGGTGCTTTTTGAAATGAGTGGTGTTGATCACGAGCTCATGGCAGAAGCTCTTAAGCGGGGCGCGGCCAAGCTGCCGATAAAAACGAAGATTGTAAAACGAATCTGAGCGGTTAGTGCAAAATCTACGGGCCGGCTGGCTCTGGTAGAACACTCTGCTGCTTGAATGATTCGAGGCTTTAATCACGTGGTTTGCTTGACCGCATGATTCAAAAAAAATAATTGGATGCTTCGGCTCAGTGTGGCCGATTCATAGGAGTGAATCATGGCCAAGAAAGGGTCGAAAAAGAAAATATCATACCATGAGCTTTCAGATGAAGAGCTCAATAAGCATCTTGGTGATCTGAAAAAAGAGCAGCAAGATATTCGTTTTCAGGTTGTTACATCGGCGGTGTCAAATGTACGCCGTCTGCGTCATATCAGACGCGATGTAGCCCGAATTCACACTGTAAGAAGACTGCGTGAGATTGCTGCCGCAAAGCAGCAGCCCACCGAATCGAATTAATAGAGAGATAAAATGGCACAGAAAGTATTAAAGGGTAGAGTTGTTTCAGATAAGAATGAAAAGTCTGCTGTAGTTGTAATTGATTACCAGCAGCAAGACCGCCGCTTCAAGAAAACCGTAAAGCGCTCTAAGCGCATCATGATTCATGACGAAGAGAACAAAGCCAGAGTTGGCGATATCGTCAGTATTCGCGAAAGCCGGCCTTACTCTGCTAAAAAACGGTTTGTATTAGAAAAAATCGAGGGTAAGTCGCTGGTCGACGAAGAGTAAGAACTGCTCATCTAACAGGAAAGTACTATGGTTCAAATGCAATCAAGGTTAAAGGTGGCTGATAATTCAGGCGCCCGCCAGGTAGAAGTTATCAAGGTGCTTGGTGGTGCCAAGCGACGTTATGCCCATGTCGGCGATGTAATTGTTGCCGCTGTTAAAGAGTCAACCGCAGCCTATGGGCTTAAAGATCAGTCAGGCAAAAAAAATCATGCCAAGGCTGTGGTTCGTGCGGTCATTCTCAGAACAAAAAAAGAAATTCGCCGCCCAGATGGGTCGTACATCAGGTTTGATGAAAACGCATGTGCCCTCATTGATACGGCCGGCAACCCCCGCGGTACCCGTATTTTTGGCCCGGTGGCACGTGAGCTGCGTGAACGCCAGTTCATGAAAATCATTTCACTTGCACCTGAGGTGCTGTAAGGTTCAGCAAGATGGCAA
>CAZHLC010000416.1:0-4589 GCA_964532545.1 uncultured Leptospiraceae bacterium
TTCAATAGTCTCAGGCGGGGCAATCTTGTCTTTGGTACCGATGATTGAAAACAGTGGTATATCAAGAGCAGCCTGGGCATGGGTATAATCAAACTCGCCATCAAAAGATCTGAATGAAGCATCTTTATCAAGCAGCGACATTAAAAATTGAATGATCACTTTAACAGCTTCTTCACAGAAAACATTCTCTGTAAAGAAATACCATTCAGGCGAGGTGATCTGCTCATAGCCAATGAAGTCTTTCAGAGTCGGTATGCGGGTTGAAATATCAAACGACAGGGCCCTGGTAGACTTAGAAATTCCGCTTAGTGCGCTGAAGAATCGGTTGAGGTCAATGGTGGCAAAGGGGCTCATTAAGCCTTCTGAGAGCATCTTGAACAGGGTATGGGCCATGTTCGATGAACCAAACATCTGCCCCGCCTTGATAAGATACTCTACAAAGCCGACACCGGTTTCAAGGTCGATGTAGCTGGGTGAGGTTATTGAGACAATGCCCGAGATCAATTCGTTGGGGTCGGGCAGGTAGCCATAACGGTTCTGAGAGTTCATCTCTTTATGGCAAGAGGCATAGAATTTGGGAATCATACCCCCCATGCTGTGGCCATAGATGACGATTTTTTTATCGGGAAAGTGATTGTGTAACCAGTTCAGTGCGGTGGGAAAATCTTTCCAAATATAGTCGTCGATCGTCCACCCTGAGCCGATGTTTTTGTTATGGGGAAGTGTATATTTTGAGCGCCCCCTCATATCAAGTGAGAAGACCTGATAACCATAGTTGAGCGACATCTCCATCGCCAAACGGTCTAGCAGAGAACGATTGCAGAAAAACCCGGGAACCATCAAGGCCAGAACATTGCTGTCGTTCTGCTCTTCTGGCAGGTACTGTTTTAAACTGATGTTAAACCCGTCAGAGGTAGGCACGACATAGCTGGTATCAAGGCGGTAACTCTTATCGTAGAGATAGTTATGGGCCACAATCGACTTAAGAGGTAGCTCTTGATGTTCTGTTTTAGTGTAATAGATCTGATAAATCTGTGAGGTGGCATCAAGGCGTTCAATAATCTGCCTGGTAAAAAAGGCGTCGCCGCCACGATCAAGCTCTTGTGCGCAGATATTTGAAATACCATCGAATAGTGAGTGCAGCTGCCAGATAAGCTCTTTTTTCTGGGTTTGCTCGAGTACTTTACGTCTGATTCCCCATAAAACGCCAATGGGTGTGCCCTTTACAAAAATGGGAATGCCTGCGGCATAGTTCATGGTGCTGCCCAGCAGGGCTTTGATGGTATAGGGAATCAGATCTTCGACTTCAGAAATATTATGTATGTCGACATCGGGCTTTCGGCCCGCGCCAACTTCGAGAATAGCCCGGCGAATCATCTGAATCGACAAATTATCTTTGTTGCCCAGGCCGGTAGGCTCGGTATCGGTTACGAATTTGTTTTGCAGATCGCTGCGCTCTGCACTTGACAGGTCTTTCAGCTGGGCTTCAGCGATGGTAGCTACGATTTTCAGAGCGTTCTTTTCAATGGCCTCAAAGGCGGCATATTCAAAAGCGGCATCACCGTCTGATAATCTCAACGATACTGCCTTAATAATAAAGGCCGGCCAGACCTTACTTACGAATTTGTAGACATCAGAGGGAATAGGAGGAATATAAATTGATTCAACTGGGGGGGTATAAAATGAGTCTGGGTTCTCAACCTCATCACGGTTTAGCTCTGCCTGCATATTCATTTAAAATTCTCCAAAAAAAGGGTCAAAACGGCCCCAACACGCTAAGGTATATTTTATGCACTGTGCAACAATAACAATTTAGCTGTAAAAAGAGAGGTCTTGTGACTTAAAAATTGCTCATGAGGCCACAGATTCGATTTCTGCGTAGTTTATCTTCATGCGGGCCGCCCGCTTTTTGGCTGCATTATAAAAATCACAGACCATTTTGATTCTTTTGCCTTCGCGTTTGAGAATACGGGCATGGCAGGTTACTTTGCCCTCGCTGGTGGGGCGAATATATTTGATCTCTGAAGAGGCGGTTACTGCCAGAATTTCTTTGTACCAGAGCAGACAGCCCGTCAGGGTATCGCCCAGGGTAAAAATACTGCCCCCGTGTAGAATGCCGAGGGCATTGGCGGTCGCCGGCTTAAATGCTATTTCACCCCAGACTTCATCTTCATTCAGTTCTGTGATGATTACACCCAGAGTGCCCGGCAGCACCTGATTGATAATGTGCTGCATCTGGGCGAGAGGTTCGGCCCCGGGCTGGGGCTGACTGATCCACTCTGGAATGTTATCAAGATTTATGCTGGCGACCTGCGACATTAAACCCGTTCAACAATGGTGGCGATGCCCATGCCCCCGCCAATGCAGAGGGTGGCCAGACCGTATTTTTTGTTCTGGCGCTCGAGCTCGTCAACCAGAGTGCCCATGATGATTGCCCCAGTGCCACCCAGAGGGTGCCCCAGAGCAATTGAGCCGCCATTTACGTTGATTTTTGCCGGGTCAATGTTCAGCTGTTTCTGTACATAAAGTACAACTGCTGCGAAGGCCTCGTTGATTTCCCATAGGTCGATATCATCAACCTTGAGACCGGCTTTTTGCAGGGCTTTCTGCGAAGCCGAAACCGGGCCGGTGAGCATGATAGTGGGGTCTTCGCCTGAGGCTGCCATGGCAACCACGCGGGCTCTTGGCTTCAGATTGTTCTCTTTCAGGCCGTTTTCATTGGCAATCAGCACAATGCCAGCGCCATCAACCACACCTGAAGAATTACCCAGGGTGTGCACGTGGTTGATCTGGCCTACATCAGGGTAAGAGCGTAGAGCAACCGCATCTAACTGCTTTTCGCCTACTGATTTAAAGGCAGCGGGCAGACCCGATAAAAACTTGAAGTCTGATTGAATTCGGGGGTGCTCATCGGCCTCGAATACGTTGCCTTCGTCATCTTTGATGGGAATGATGCTGTTTTTAAAATAGCCGTTTTTAATCGCATTGTCGGCTTTCTGTTGCGAGCCCTCAGCAAAGCGGTCTACGTCTTCACGGCTGATGTTGTATTTGGTTGCGATCAAATCAGCAGAAATACCCTGAGGAACCAGGTTGTAATTCTCTGAAATGTGAGGGTTGCCAATATTCATGGCACCTTCAAAATCCATCATGTCGGCTTCAACATCAGAGCCCATTTTTACCCGGCTCATTGATTCAACGCCACCAGCCACTACTACATTCATTGAATCTGCTTTCGCCTGGGCGAAGGCATTGTTCACAGCCTGCAGGCCTGAACCACAGAATCTATTCACGGTATAACCGGGCACTGAATCTGGCCACTGTGCTGCCATAACGGCATAACGGGCAATGCAGGCCGCCTGATCATTTACCTGGGTGACACAGCCTAAAACTACGTCGTCGACAGCTTCTGCATCAATTTTGGTGCGCCCGGGTAGCTCTTTTAGCAGAGCCCCCGCTAATTCTTGTGGATGTATTTTTGCCAGAGAGCCGCGTTTCTTACCTTTACCGCGCGGTGTTCTAATGGCATCTACGATATATGCTTCACTCATTATAACCCTCCTGTTTCTTGCGGGGAAATTAACCCCTTCGCCAGACTTTCCGTCGTTAACAGACAGACAAGTCTTTCTCTTTTTTAAGGTAGGGCCGATTCTGCACGGCGGCCACTAATTTTGTGTTTGTATGGTATGGAATTCCATAACAGGTTGCCTTAAAAGCGGCCCTTTAGCTCGATGAATGGCGCTTTTTCTCGATTTTGATGCTCTGAAAGAGTAGAAAAAAGCCCAGAAGTGACAAGGCCAGGGCCAAAATGGGCCCGATAAGCCCGCCTGGCCCTTGGTGGCCCAGGCTGAGCAGATAATTATATCCCCCATGTAAAATTGAGCCAATGGCCAGGCCGGTGATCAAAAGTGAGGGTGGCCCGTTCTCGTTAATCACAACAGCCAGGGCGTAGCCCCAGAAAATTGCATATGAGGCATGGCCCAGATTACCCAGAATAAGGCGCAGCAGCGTAGGTTCGAGACCAAAGGCATAGAGGTAGAGAACATTCTCAATGCAGGCAAAACCCAGAGCACCACTGATAGCCAGCAGAATGCCATCAATTGAGGTATTGATATGGCGCTTTTTCAGGGTGGTAGCCAGCACGGCCAGAAATTTGAGAAACTCTTCAATAGGCCCCACAATCACGAAATATAGCAGAAAATCATTGAGTTCGAACTTTTGTACCTTTGAGATAAACATCTCAGTCATGGCATAGCTGATCAGCCCGGCCAAAGGGGCAGCGGCAAAACCCGCGGCGAAAGTAGTAAAAAGATCACGGTAAGTGATTGTTGGGCGAAATCGGTGAAACAGCAGCAGCCAGACAATTGAGACAAAAAAATAAAAAAGCGGGTACATTTAACTCTGTACAAAGCAGTTTCGTGTGCCTTGTTGTAAAGATCATGAAGAAGGTAGAAGACAAGATCATTAATAACATGAAAGCCTTGGCCGCTGAGTACAAAAAAGAGCTGCTAGATTTTACCTTTACCCTTCTCGAGAAACAAGAACGCGAATTAAAAAAGAACCCTGATAAAGAATCTTCAGACCGCAATAAA
>CAZHLC010000417.1:0-4589 GCA_964532545.1 uncultured Leptospiraceae bacterium
TAATCATGGCGGCAAACTGCCGCAACCCCTCTATGGCGGTGTCTTCGTTTTCTTGTTCAAGGCGGTGAGAAAGAAAAACCTTATGCCCGAGGCGAGCGGGCAGTTTATCAGCATAGAGTAGCTCGTTATTGCCCTCGTTGTCTACCCCATGAATTTCAAGCTTAATATTGTTTGAGCCAACGTCAACAATGGCAACGTTCATTGGGGGCAATTTTCAGGGTCGTTCACCTTTTTCAAACTAATTTTTCAAAAGGGTTGCACAACCAGCAGCTGCCTTTAAAATGGATTGCAATGAGAAGATTTGTACTATTTACTCTGATCTTTACCACTCTGGCCTTTGGTCAGAAGCTTGGTCAGAACACTGTCGCAGTCTTTGAGGGTAAAGACAGGTTATCGCTCAAATATTTTCAAGACATACGCAAAAGGCTGAAAAATGATATCACCGGCCGTGCGCTGCCTGAAAAAAACTTCAATTTTCACGTATTGCGTATTATAGCTGAAAACTATATTCTCTGGCAAGAAGCCAAAAAGCAGGGCTTTCATCATCGTAAAAAGTTCAAACAGCGTTTTCTAACAGCCATACAGGGTTTTTTCGCAGAGTATGTGGCCAGTCGCCTGATCGAACAGGGTGTTCTCACCAAACAAGAGCGATTTAACCGGGTCAAGATTAATAAGTACCTCGTGCGCGAATATGGTGTTCAAGTTAACCCCACCGGTCTTGCAGGTGAAACGGGGCGTGAGATTTTTAAAGACAGCCGAAAATCTCCTGAGCTTGAGATGTTTAAGCCGCTACCAAAGGCCGAATATACCCCCTACTCACGTTTTAATAAAAAAGCAGCCGAGAAAGTCTGGGCCATAAAGTACCGCCGTCGCGGTGAGACAAAAAAACGAGAACTGAACTATCGCACCATTCTCGACCGCATGCCCGACTATGACTTCTACAAGTTCCGTTCTGCCCCCCCGCTGGTTCGTAATGACATTCTACTGGGTATGATCGCCGGAGATTTGATTCCCCTTGAATTCAAACACCAGAGTAAAAACGACCCCAATATCAAAGAATACATTCGACGTATTGAACAGGTAACCCTGGCCAGATTCTATCGGCTGGTGCGTGGGCTTGATGTCTCAAGCAATTATGTGCTGCTGGCAAGAGAGAAATCACTTGAGCCTGTTTCTATTACCACCAAAGAGATGAAGGCCTACTATAACAAAAATACCAAAGATTTTAAACGCCCCCGCACCGCCGATGTCTACATGGTGCGCTACCCCCGGGCCGAAATTGACGAGGGTGATATTCTGATTGAAACCCTTAAACTTGAAGGTGACCGCTATACTGAGGTACGCAAAGAAAATCTGGCCATCAGACGCCAGCAGGGGCAGGTTCGCCTTGAATTGAAACGCAGCCGCGAACGCCTGCGTAGCGCGACTAAAAAGAAGCAAAAGAAAAAAATCGCTGCTCTGAAAAAAAGGGTGCAGAAACTCGAAGCGAAAGATAAAGAAATCAGCGCCAATGTCGACGCCTCAGACAAAAAGCTTGAGAAGACTGCAGACAATGTGGCCAAAGATAAACTGGCCAAATTTAAACAGGCCATCGGCCAGCTGAATGCAAAAGAAAACCGCCGCAACGGCAAGGTAAAACGTTCGGGCCCCCTGGGCAAGGTAGCATTCAGCGCCACCAAAAAGATGAAGCGGTATGAAAACATTGCCTTCACCGTGCCTACAGATGAAATCAAATGTAACCAGAGTATTCTATTTAATTCGGGTGAAAAAGATTACGTTGTTCTCATGGTCTGCAATAACGACCGCAAACCCGCCCGTTTCGAAGACCCTATGGTACAGCGGCGCATTCGCAAGGCCCTTGAAGTTGAAAAGCGCCGACAGCTGGTTAAGAAGCTCATTCGCAGCCGCATGAAGAAGGTGCTGTCGAAGAAACGAATCAATCGCAAGTTGCTGCGATCACTGAAATAATCTAATCGCTTAGAAGCAAGGGGTTAAGAAGCAGCTTCTTCAACCACTGGCAGCTGGTGCCAGTCGATGCCGTACATGCTCATGATCTGGCGGGGAATATCATACAGGTTTTTCACATTCTGAATCAGGCTGTCTTGGCCCTTACCGTAGACGATGGTGCCGACTTTGCTGTTGGTGTGGGTTTTGACTGAGAGATCTTCGAAGTTGCCATGGTCTGAACTCAGAATAAACAGTTCTTTTTCAGGGTCTAATTCTTCCCATACCCCTTCGAGCAGGCCTTCTATGTGAGGCAGTATGCGCCGGGCCATACCCATTGACTGCTCATGACCGGTTTTATCGGTAAAAAAGTATTCATAAACAACCAGATTATAATCACGGGCAATACGAACCAGCTTGCGACCCGACTCTTTGGGTTTTACCGGCTCAATATCAAAACCATGTTTGCGCAGAAACCAGTTGGTGATATCCATATACATTGAGCGGCCCGCCTGGTAGTCATCAAGGGAGAAGAAGGGCTGCTCTGAACTGATCTGCATATGCGATGACGCCGAAAGCAGCCGCTCAAATTTGGGCCTCTGCAGGCGGCGCAGATACATTTCAGAATAAGAGTTTAACAGGGTTGAACGCAGCCCATTCTCTCTCAGTATTTTCAGCAGCGAAGCCTGCTTTAAATAAGGCCTCAGGCTATAGGTAGGAAAGCCATTCACATGGCGGCCCATGATTTCTGGGCCATTATGACCGGTAAAGAGGGCCGTCTGCCCTGTAGCCGACTGGGGTAAACCCTTGATACCCATGTGGGCATCGGTTTCGATAATAACACCATCTTCAGGAAAAGACGCCTTACCGCCGAGGGGTGAGAAGAAATGACTGTTAAAGCGGGCGAAGGGGTTGCTCTCAGTATTGTACCTGCCAAGACCAATACCATCTAAAAAGACATAGATGATGGTCTCTGGGCAATCTGCAGGCAGGCTCAGCTTTTTCTCAGATTTATCTCTTTCGAAATCAAGCTTCATAGTAAAACAGGCAGGCGGGCATTATGCCCGCTCAACCTTGTATCAGGCCGGTTGAATTCCGCCAGATAAATCAGGAACAATACCACCCTTGTTTTTGGTGGGCTTGCTTTTCTTGCGCGTCTGCGTTTTGCTACCACCACCCGAAGTTGGTTTTCTGGGGCGCTTGTTGTCAATCAGAGCACGCAGTTCATCACCGTCGATGGCTTCTTTATCGAGCAGAGCCTTTGCAATACGGTCAAGAGCCTTACGTTGTTTTTTCAGAATGGTGCGACCGCGCTTAAAGGCTGTATCAATAATTGATTTTACTTCTTCATCAACCAGACGTGCATATTCGTCTGAAAAATCTGCGGTTCGGCTGTAGTCGCGACCCAGAAAAACTGAATCACGATCTGAACCACTCATATGAATGGGGCCGATTTTGTCTGACATTCCCCATTCCATAACCATACGGCGGGCTATCGCGGTAGCGCGTTCAATATCATTTGAGGCACCGGTGGTAACATCGCCAAAAACAATGTCTTCGGCAAGGCGCCCGCCCAGAAGAACGGCAATTTCGTCGTACCAGTAGTTGCGTGAGCGCATGTGCTTTTCTTCTTCTGGCAGGTGCATGGTGATACCAAGGGCCCTACCGCGGGGAATGATTGTTACCTTATGAATAGGTTCAGAGTATTCTAAAACCGTACTCAGCAGCGCATGGCCACCTTCATGATAGGCAATGATCTCTTTCTCTGCCTGGGTAATAAAGAAAGAACGCCGTTCAGGCCCCATAAGCACCTTGTCTTTGGCCTCTTCAAGCTCGGCCTGGCTGACATCTTTACGGTCTTTGCGCGCTGCCAGAAGGGCTGATTCGTTAATTACATTGGCCAGATCGGCACCGGTAAAACCGGGGGTACCCTTGGCCAGAGTTGCAAGGCTGATACCCTTGGCTAAAGGCACTTTTCTTGCGTGAATTTTAAGAATGGCTTCACGACCCTTCACATCAGGTGCGTCAACCACCACCTGGCGGTCAAAACGGCCCGGGCGAAGTAAGGCAGGGTCAAGCACATCGGCCCGGTTTGTGGCTGCGATAATAATAACCCCTTCGTTTTCTTCAAAACCATCCATCTCTACCAGTAGCTGGTTCAAGGTCTGTTCGCGCTCATCGTGACCACCACCAAGGCCTGCGCCTCGAAGGCGGCCTACAGCATCAATTTCATCAATGAAAACAATACATGGCACCTGCTTCTTCGCCTGAGTAAACAAATCACGTACCCGGCTGGCGCCAACACCAACAAACATTTCTACGAAGTCAGAGCCAGAGATTGAGAAGAAAGGTACACCGGCTTCACCGGCAACGGCACGGGCCAGCAGGGTTTTACCGGTACCCGGAGGGCCTACCAGCAGCACACCACGTGGTATCTGGGCGCCTATGTTACGAAACTTCTGCGGTTCTTTTAAAAAGTCAACCACTTCAACCAGTTCTTCTTTGGCTTCTTCTACCCCGGCCACGTCTTTGAAGGTGACCTTGTTTTTCATATCGGGGTTAAGCTTTGCTTTCGAGCGGCCAAAGCTCAGGGCCTTATTGCCGGTAGATTGAATCTGTCTCACCATCATGAACCAGATAAAACC
>CAZHLC010000418.1:0-4581 GCA_964532545.1 uncultured Leptospiraceae bacterium
TTCTAAAGCTACAATGTCAGCCACTTTGAAGCAGCCCATCTGGTTCAATAGAGCAAGAGTCTTCTTACCCACACCCCAGAGTTTTGAAATATCGAGGGGCGCCAGAAACTCGGACTCTTTGCCTGGCAAAACAATGGTCTGGCCATTAGGTTTATTCAGATCTGAGGCGATTTTCGCCACCGACTTATTGGTGGCCACCCCCACGCTGCAGGTAAGCTGAGTTTCTTTGTATACAGCCTCTCGAATACTGGCAGCCAGTTGGTAGGCGTCGCCGAACAACTGCCGTGTACCGCTGCAGTCTAAGAAAGCTTCATCAACGCTGATCTGCTCAACCACCGGTGAGAAACCACTTAACACTGCCATGACGCGCTTTGAATAGCCGCCATACTTGCCCATCGAGGGCGAAACAAACACAGCATTGGGGCATAGGTGGTAGGCCTGGCTCACAGGCATGGCAGAATGAATACCAAATTTACGGGCAGCATAGTTCGCGGTTGAGACCACCCCGCGCCCATTGCCCTTGCGGGGGTCGGCCCCCACAACTACGGGCTTACCCCGCAACTCGGGGTTTTCAAGTTCTTCTATGGCGCAGTAGAAAGCATCCATATCTACATGCACGATTCGCCGCGCCATCAAATAGAGCTTTACAAAAGGCAAGTTATATTGTCAACCATTTCAGAGGGAACCGATTTCACAATTAATACCGTCTTTCTGGTAGCTTTCTTTACAGCGCGAAGCCGAAAGCACTTTAAGTTGGCATATACCATGAAAAGGCTGGCACTGTTTATCACGTTTACCACGCTGCTGGCCACAGGGGCCGAGGCCACCTTTACTCGCTCTGAGGGCATGGCCCTCGACCAGCGCTTCTCATACATGGTGAGTGACCAGTTCGCTTATATTTTTGAAAACCCCGCCTTTGTTAACGATTACCAGAACCAGTTCTACTTTGAACACCGCAACAAGACCGGAACCGATGAAAACCTCGGCGGTATGTTTCTTAAACCATTCAGAAACTTTACTTTTGGCTTCGTCAATGGCCTGACTGTCAACAAAGACGTTTTTAATTCTACCACCAGCCCAAGGGGAATGTTCTTCGAAGGCACTCTCACCAACCCCAATGACAAGCTGGTGAACAACGGCACGGTCGTTGATCTGAATAATGCCATCATTAATGCCGGCAACCTTTCACTCACCCAGACGATCAATATATTTCAGAATACCCGCAACCAGTTTGAACAGCAAAACCTGCTGGCCTTTGCCGGCTACAAGCTGCGCAGAATCAAACTGGGGGCCCTGTTTGGCTATGGTTTCGTTGAAGATGTAGAAATTAAAAAAGAGAAAATTGAAGAATCAGTCTCATTGCGCAAAACTGAAACCAGCATTGGGCTGGGGGCCCATTTTGATATTGGGTACAAATGGTTTAAAAGTGCAGATGTAGCAGCCTCGCATCGTTTCTACCAAATGAACAATGAGTATGATGAAGTTTCATCAGAAAATTTCTATATCAGAGCAGCATTGAAATCTAAAGGGGCTGGCGACAGCCGCCTCAGTGGGCGCCTCAATGTACAAATTCACTCAAAACATACTCTACATTTCTACTATGCTTATTCACGTCTGAATAGCTCGACCGAAGCCCAGGCCATCTCTACCGTAAACCTGGCACCCAGCACACCCTTTAATCTGCAAGATACCTTCACGCGCAAAGGCTCGAATCACACCTTCGGTATTTCAGATGAAATATATCCCATAAAACCAGTGATGGTATTCATAGCACTTCACCTTGAATTAGAGTCGTTAAATAATTCATATGATGGCAGCAATAACCTGGCCGGAACCTTTCGCCAGAACCCGGCCGAAGAGACTTACAGTTACACCTACCTGCCCCTGACCCTTGGCCTTGAGGGGCAGATTACTGATTTTCTAACAATTCGTTTTGGTCTGAGCCACAGCCTGAAGAACCGCCTTGATGGCACCTACGATCAAGAACTGGTCAACCAGCAGCGGGCCAACATCGGCTCAACTGAGATAACCAACAGTCGTACAACAACAGTGGCTGGCGCAAAGGGCCCAGACAGCACGGTATCACTGGGTCTTACCATAAAATACCGCCGCTTCTCTTTCGACTTCATCGGTAACGCCGACTTTTTTCGCGAGGGCCCCAACTTTATTTCAGGCCAGAGCAATGATCTTTCAACGGGCATCGCTCTGAGCTACTACTTTGGTGAGGAAAGTCTTTTCACAGGCGAATGATGAGACACTTAATCATACTGTTTCTGCTGCTGGGCAGCCAACCGCTGCAGGCCACCATCGCCCGCAGTGCCGGCATGGGCATAGGCGACTATCCGTGGATGAGCTTCGGCCAGCTGGGCTATGTCTATGCAAACCCGGCCACCGCCTATCTTTACCGCAACACTGCCTGGTTTGAAAACACCAGTGCCGGCAGTGAGGGCGGGCTGCTGCTGTCTTTTAATCAGAAACTGACCCTGGGTATTCTCAGCGGTCGCCCCACTAACAACGATGTTCTCAACAATGGTCTCGGCCCCCGCGGGGTTTTCGATACCGGTGCCAACGATTATCTGCAGTACTTTAATACCCAGCCTGGCGAAAACCTCGATGCCTCGGCCACCTCGAGCTCGCTGGGTAATATTGCCTCAAGGGTCAGCCGCCTCGATGACCCCAGTGAAAACAAATTACTCTACCGCCAGGCCCAGGGTCTACTGGTCTTTGATCTCGGCCCCACTAAACTGGGTTTCATGTTCGGCTATGGTTATGCCAGCGTTGAAGACAGCTATGAAGGGGTAGCCAGCAGAGAGTCGCTGAAACTTTTCAAATCTGAGGCCGAAGGGGTTTTTGGCTTTTACATTGAACCCGGCAGCGGCCCCTTTTACTCAATCGATGGCAGCCTGGGGCTGACCTTTTACGGCGTGAATAACACCTATGCCGCTGAAAACAATCTGAAAGAAAAGATCGATGCCAGCTTTGAGACATCTGGCGCCCATGATCTCACCTTAAACCTGCGCCTTGGGCTGGCCGCTAACCCAAAAAATATCACCTACACCTATTTCTATTCATCATTCTTAGACAGCTCAAGCATTGACAATGCCAAATCAGAAATATCCCCCTTTGTGCTCAACTATCGTGATACCTATTCGCGCACGGGTTGGCTCAGTCGCATCGGTGTGGCCAACACTCTGCGCTTTTCATCATTTGCCAGATTAATTACCGGGGTGCAGCTTGAGTATTTTACTCATAAAAATGTTTACGATGGGCAAGACAAAAATGCCGGGCAGTTCGCCAAGCAGCCCTATGAAAGCCGTTACAAACATTTTCGTCTGCCCTTCGTTCTGGGTATGAACACCCAGCTCAACCGCTATATTCAACTGCGTTTTGCCCTGATTCAGGGCCTGATTAATAAACCAGCTAGCGGTGAAACCCAGACAATTTTGCGCAAACTGCGCGAGAACAATGCCGTATCGACAGTCAACAGTTTTGAAGAAACCAGCCGCACCATCAGCAACAACGCAACGACCGAGATAAAGCTTGGTTTCAGCGTTCTGGTGGGCAACCTCACCTTAGACTGGCTCAGTCAGGTGAAACTCTTCAGACAGGGGCCCTACTTTTTATCAGGGGCCTCAAACGACCTATCAACAAGGGTCGCCGCAACCATAACATTTAATAACGAGATGAAAGAAGCTTTTGGAGAATAGTATGCAGAGATCAGCATCAACAAACATGAGGGAACTTGAGACCGCAGGCAGGCGTCTACGAACTGTGCGACTCTGGGCATTGCTGGGTTTATTTTTACTGGGGCCGGCCCTGCAGGCCACGGTGACCCGGTCTTCTGGCATGGGCATCGGTGATGACCTTGCATGGATGATCGAAGGCCAGCTGCCATATCTCTTTGAGAACCCGGCCTATGTGCGGCGCTATACCAATACCATTTACTTTGAAAACGTAAATGGTTCTGACTCAGGGGGAATATTTATTCCCATAACAAATAAAATTACCTGGGCGGTTTTCAGCGGAACTACAGTTAACAATGAAGCGTTTAATACCAATGATTTCGAGAGCCTCTTTCATCGTGATGCCAGCTCATTTCAGTTTGTTAACTTCTCAACAATTCCCCAGCCTTCAATTCTCAGCCTCACTGTAAACCTGCCCGACCTTGAAGACCCCACTAAGAACCCCCTGCAGTTCAAGAACCTCGACACCATTGTGGGGGTCGATCTTGGCAAACTAGAACTGGGCTTCAGTGCCAGCATCGCCTCGGCCTCAAAAGAAGATCAAATTAAACAGACCATACCCGAAAACAATACCCAGAGCGAAACCTTCAAGCTGCTGAAACGGCAGATGCAGCTGAAAGTGGGGGCCGTATACCCTCTCAGGTTCTGGCGTTTTACCACGATTGATGGCAGCATAGCTTATACAAGCTACGCTGTTGATAACCGCTACATTGGTATTCAGGCTGATAACCAGCAGCTTGAAACCGGCGTTGAAGGCGATGGTGCCTTCGACCTCGGGTTAACGGTGCGCATGCTGGCCCGTTTCACCAAAAAGAACATGATACGCACCCACCTGCGT
>CAZHLC010000419.1:0-4578 GCA_964532545.1 uncultured Leptospiraceae bacterium
TCGGGGGTGAGATCAGACTGGTTTTACCATTAGTAATATCTATAACGTTTGCACCCCGCCCACGCAATAAGGGGGCGATGATACGCTTATTGTCTAAAAAGGTTACGCTCTTGGGGGCACCGCCCGTTTTATATGAAGATACGAAGCTGTGATTGCTTAGTTCTTTGTTGAGTATAAGGTATCTGCGGGCCTTATTAAGTGCCTTCAATTCGGTGGCCTTGAACTTAAACGAACCTGCCTTGAAGCCCTTATTCTCTGCTTTAATCGTGTACTCTTCTGCTGCAGGCAGGTTAACTTTTAACAAAGCAAGGGTCTTGTCGCGTTTCACAACCCGGTATTTGATGGGTCGTTGATTAACGCTGAGTGTTGCTTTTTTATATGGTTGTAACCAGAAATAGAGCGGGGCCGCGCTCAGTGGCCCCACTGCATAAAAAAGAATAAGAGCTATAAATCGCATGGCCGCAGATTTGGCGGCCGTTTTTACAGCGCGTAAAGCAAAAAACCAGCGCAAAATTATATTGACATTCCAAATTCGATGGTTTTTCATTATGAATATGCGAGAGCGAACCAATCGACGTGCGCTCATAACCGCGCTAATTGCGCTTTGCCTTATAGCAGTGGGTTGGTTCTTTGAATGGGGCATCAACCTGGTTCTACCCAGGTTCATTTCGGCCGACCACTTTAATCAGTCACGACTGTTAATCAAGGGGGGCTATTCACTTCTTATTCTGATTGGTGCATTCTTTTTTCATTCATACTACCAGCGCTTCACCGGCAAAGACCGGGGTGCCCAGATTGAAAAAATTCTGAAAGATTCACCCCAGCGCATTCTGCACAGTCTGCCAGGGCTTTATTTTCTCTGCAATCGCAACGGCGAATTTATTGATTTCTACACCTCGAGTCAAGAAGAGCTGATCATTGAAGCAGATAAGATCGTCGGTGCAAATCTGTTTCATATTCTACCCGAAAGCCTGGCCAAAGATGCCATGCATTATGTTTCAAAAAGTCTTGCAACAAATACATTGCAGAAGTTTGAATACAGCATAGAAAGAGATGAGAAGAAGTTTTATGAAGCACGAATAATTCCCCAGATCAGTGATATCGTGCTCATTATTGTCGAAAACATTACAGATAAAAGAATAACCGAAGACAACCTCAAAACCTCTCTGCAAGAAAAAGATATTCTGATCAAAGAGATACACCACCGGGTAAAAAACAACCTGCAGCTGGTTAACAGTATTCTCAGTTTACAATCGAGATACACTCAAGACCGAGAGATTAAAAAGATATTCACTGAAAGTCAAAACAGAGTGAAAACCATGGCCTTGATTCATGAGCGCCTTTACCGTGCTGAAGATGCGTCATTAGTGAACTTTCATGAGTACCTCACCAGCCTGACTAAAAACCTGCTCACAACTTACGGATACTCTGACTGTGAGATCAAGGTTTCTTATATGATAGATGAGGTGGCCATACCTCTTGACAAGGCCATACCCTGCGGGCTGATTTTCAATGAACTTCTGTCAAACAGTCTGCAGCATGCCTTTGATGAATTTTTCAATGGTGAAAAACGATTGAAGTTTTCTCTGACACAGAAAGATAAAACGATTATCATTGAAGCAGCTGACAATGGCATTGGCATGCAGAAAAAAGAAAACAAAGGCACCCTGGGCTGGCAACTGATCGAAGCACTCACTTCGCAACTTAAGGCAAAGATAACTGTTGACTCAAGCCAGGGCACGCACGTTAAACTGACCTTCAATCTTGAATGATTGATGAATGTCAACATCAATGGTGCCCCTCATTACTTATGTCGCATCATTAGCTGTTAAGCCGCGCTGATTGAAAGGTCTTGACGGGTAGAATTCGAAAAGCATTCAGAATATGTTCTAATAAAGAAGGAAGGTTCTCGATGGCCACTACCCGTAAAAAATCAAAAACTGCCGGCAAAACAAAAAAAAGAAAGCCCGTTGCAGTTGTTAAGAAAACAAGAAAAAGCAAAAAAATTGATACCCTGAAGGTTTTCGACCCGAAAACAGGCAATGTCATCGAAGAGGTTACACAGACTTCAGTAAAAGAAGTTCCGGCAATTTACGATGAGCTGGTTACCGGCCAGAAACACTGGGGTGCCAAGAGCATCAAATACCGCCAGCGGGTTATTAAAAAAGTACGCGATTATATTACAGATAACATAGAAGATGTTGCTGCCACCATTGCCAAAGACAATGGTAAATCAAGTACCGAGGCCATCATTGCCGAGGTCATGCCAGTTATTGATCTGGCCCACCACTGGTCAAAACAGGCTGGTAAGGTACTGGCTGATGAAAAGATCAAGATCACGAACCCGCTGCTGGCCAATAAAAAGTCAATGATGACCTACGAGGCCAAGGGGCCTGTTCTGGTCATCTCTCCGTGGAACTATCCTTTCTCTATTCCCATGGGTGAAATTCTTTTCGCTCTGCTGGCAGGAAACAGCGTCTGCCTTAAAAGCTCATCAGAAACTCCGCTGGTGGGTCTGAAAATTCAAGAAATTCTAAGAGCAGCTGGCATTGACAAAAGTGTATTTCAAAGTGTAACCGGCCCTGGCCGCACCGTAGGCGAAGCCATTTTGAATCACCGCTGGGCTCACATTTCTTTTACCGGCTCAGTCGGTATTGGCAAACACGTAATGGCAAAGGCCGCCCAGCATCTGACCCCCGTAAAGATGGAACTCGGCGGCAAAGACCCCATGGTGGTCTGTTCAGATGCCGACCTTGAAAGAGCAGCCAATGGCGCTGTCTGGGGTGCCTTTACCAATGCAGGGCAAACCTGCGCCGCCATTGAGCGTGTTTATGTAATGAATGATATAGCTGACAAGTTTATTGATCTAGTGGTAGATAAAACAAACAAATTACGCAGCTATCTTGAATCACCTGATTCATATGAGATGGGCCCTGTTACTGTAAAATCTCAATATGACCTGGTTATTAAACATATTCGCGAGGCTGTTACGAAAAAAGCCTCTATACTCACGGGTGGGTTACCCGACAAACGCACACCCGGCTGGTATATTCCACCTACTGTGATTACCAATGTAGATCACAGCTTCAATCTCATGAACGAAGAAACCTTCGGCCCTACTCTCGCGATTATGAAGGTAGGCAGTGAAGAAGAAGCAATCGAACTGGCCAATGATTCAGAATTCGGCCTGACCGCATCGGTATGGACGAAATCGCTGAAAAAAGGTAAGGCGCTGGCAAGACAGATAGAGGCAGGCACAGTCTGTGTTAATGATCACCTCTACACTCATGGTCTGAAAGAAACCCCATGGATGGGTTTAAAAGACAGTGGCTTCGGCATTTCGCACTCACGCTGGGGCCTTGAAGAAATGTCACAGCGTAAACATATCAACTATGATATTCTGCCCACCAAACGCAACATCTGGTGGTACCCTTACAACAAAGATCTGCATGAAGCCATGAAGGGTGTAGCCACTTTTGCCACCCGCAGAAGCATCGGCGGGCTGATGAAGGTTATGAAAGTTTTCAAAAAAATGTTCACTAATTTTTAATGGCTGAAAGTTTCGATTACGTCGTTATAGGTTCTGGCCCGGGTGGCTATGTCTCGGGCATAAGGGCTGCCCAGCTGGGGCTTAAGGCAGCGGTTATCGAAAAAGCCGAACTTGGTGGTGTTTGCCTTAACTGGGGCTGCATACCTACCAAAGCCCTGCTAGAATCTGCACACCTCTACCACAAAGTAAAAAAAGGCCGCTTTGGTCTAGGCGGTGATATTGAAGCCAACTTTGCTGACATCATCAAACGCTCACGGCAAATCGCCGGGCGCCTCTCTGGGGGCATCGGTCACCTGTTTAAGAAGTATGACGTAAGCAGCAAAGCCGGTTTTGGCTATATTGAAGCCCCGGGCAAGATACTGCTTAAAGATGATGCGGGCAAAACTATCGAAGAAATCTCGGCCAAAAATATCTGTATCGCCACCGGGGCCCGGGCCCGCGAAATTGGCGATTTGAAATTCAGCGATAATGTCATCAGCTATCGCGAGGCTATGGTTCTTGAGAAGCAGCCGCCGACCATGTTGGTGATTGGTGCCGGTGCCATCGGCTGCGAGTTTGCAGACTTTTACCAGAGCCTTGGCACAAAGGTTACCATTGCCGAAGTGGCAGACCATATTCTACCGGTAGAAGAAGCCCAGGCTGCCAAAGAAGTTAAATCATCGCTTGAGAAAAAAGGCTGCAAAGTACTTGAAAGCGCCCAGGTTACGGCCCTGCAAGATGGTTCAGCTGGCGTAGCCGCAACCATCAAATACCGTGATAAAGAAATTTATGAAACCTATGAAAAGTGCCTGCTTGCGGTGGGTATTGTGGGTAACACTGAAAACATCGGTCTTGAAAACTGTGGGGCCCAGCTAGAGCGCGGCTTGATACAGATTGACGATCACTGCCGTGTTAAGGGTGCCAATGGGGTCTTTGCCATTGGCGATGTAACCGGCGGCAAACAGCTGGCCCACAAAGCCTCTCGCGAGGGCATGATCGCAGCTGAAGTAGCAGCGGGCCATGATATCACCCCCCTTGATCAAGATAAT
>CAZHLC010000420.1:0-4578 GCA_964532545.1 uncultured Leptospiraceae bacterium
GTTGTGGTTTTGAGTACCAGAAGGCCCGGGCCAACGGTATAGCGGGTGAGCAGATCATTTTTAACGGGCCCTATAAGCGTAAGGCTGATCTAGAGCGTGCTGTAAATGAGGGGGCCCGCATTCATCTCGATCATCTCGATGAATTACAAGATTTAATATCCCTCGCAGAAGGCCGCAAAGAACCCATCAGAGTAGCCATGCGGTTGAACCTTGACACTGGCATGTACCCGGCCTGGGGGCGTTTTGGTTTTAATTTAGAGAGCGGCCAGGCCCTTGAAGCAGCTCAGGTCATTGCCAAAACAAAGGGCAAAATAGAGCTCATTGGAATTCATTGTCATATTGGTACGTTTCTGCTTGAGACCGCCCCCTACAAAAGAGCCGCCACCAAAATGGCAGGTTTCTATAAGAAATTGCGCGATGAGTTGAAGCAGCCCATGAATTATATTGATATGGGCGGCGGCTTTGCCTCGAATAATAAACCGAAGGCCCAGTATCTAGGGGGTAGTTCGGTGGTACCCACCTTTGAAATGTATGCTGAGGCCATCATCTCGGGCCTGAAAGAAACCTTTGGTTCTGAAGAGCCCCCCCAGCTTTTTCTAGAAACCGGGCGGGCCCTAATTGATGAAGCGGGTTACCTGCTCACCTCTGTGGTGGCTAACAAAACCCTGGCTAATGGCAAGCGCTCAATGGTGCTCGACGGCGGGGTCAATCCTGCTCTATACATCAACCTGGTACGACTTTAAAGTCTTGCCTACCTGCGACTACCAGGGCACTTGGGAAGAGGTAACCCTGTACGGGCCCCTCTGTATGAACATTGATGTGGTGCGCGAGCAGGTGTTGTTGCCAAACCTGCAGCGGGGCGAAAGTCTGGTGATTCACCCCGTTGGTGCCTATAATGTTACCCAGTCAATGCAGTTCATTGAAATGCGCCCAGCCATAGTTATGATTGACTCTGCAGGCAAGGCCCGGCAGATTAAACGGGCAGAAACAACCGAAGATATTAATTCTTTTGAGACACCTTAATGCGCTTTCTTAGGCTAATCGGCGACGCCACCCTGCGGGGCTATTCTCTGGTTTTGTTCAGCCAGATGAGACTGGCTGGGCTGGTGATCTTTGGCGCGACTCTTTTTAATCTCAAGGTTGCCTTTACTGGCTTCATTGGCACCATCGGTTCAAACCTGCTGGCCTATGTCATGGGCGTGAACAAAGACCGTATACGCAAGGGTCTTTATGGTTTTAATGGCCTACTGGTCGGGCTTTCAATCAGTCTTTATCACGAACTCAGTGTGAGCCTGGTACTCATGCTGCTGGCAGCCATTGTCTTACTACTGTTCACTACCATTGCGTTAGAGAATGTGATGAGCCATTTCTTTTCACTGCCGGTTTTATCGATACCCTTTGTGGTGGTGAGCATCGTAATCTATCTATCGTTCTATAATTACGATGGTTTTAAGGTGCAAAAGACCACTGTCTTTGTGTATGATAGTTACTTTCCGCAGTTGCCTGATATGGTGGTCTTTTACTTTAAAAGCCTCGGGGCGATTTTTTTTCAAACCAGCCCCTGGGCGGGCCTGGCCATTGCCCTGACCATGCTGATTTTCAGCCGCATTGCCTTTTTTCTATCGATTCTGGGGTTTGCTGTGGGGGTGGCCTTTCATATGGCCCTTGAGGGCAACCAGACCGACCTTTCTGCCGGTATTGTGGGCTTCAATTACATTTTAACCTGTATTGCAGTGGGTGGTATCTTTCTCGTGCCCAGCGGCAGTAGCTTTATCTTAGCTGCTTTGGCCGCCATCGTCAGCGCTCTAATTGCCTCGTTCACCAAAATCTTTCTAGTTAATTTTAATATACCGGTTTTGGCCCTGCCCTTCACAACAGTAACGTTGCTTTTTCTCTATTGTGCCCGTCTCTTACATAATAAACACTTCAAGGTAGTAGACTTTCTACCTGGCTCGCCTGAGCGAAACCTTGATTACTATAAAACCCGTCTTGAACGTTTTGGCCAGACTGGCCTTGAGGTAAGGCTACCCTTTGCCGGGCGCTGGCTGGTTTCGCAGGGTTACTCGGGCAAATTTACTCATAAAGACGTATGGTCAGAGGCCCTTGATTTTATGGCCGTCGATGAGCAGGGTAAGGTTAGAAAGGGTTTATCAAATGAGCTGGGCGATTTTTATACCTACGGGTTACCGGCTCTGGCCCCAGCCAATGGTAAGGTCGTGCGGGTTATAGACCATCTTGAAGATAACGCTGTGGCAGAAATTAACACCAGTGAAAACTGGGGTAACCTTGTTTTATTGCAGCACGGGCCCTATTTATTTTCACAACTCAGTCATCTAATGAAAGGTTCAATAACAGTTAAAGAAGGTGATCAAGTGGCCGTGGGCTCAAGTGTTGGGCTGGTTGGCAATTCGGGGCGCTCACCTGAACCCCACATACATCTTCATTTTCAGTCGACCCCCGAGGTTGGCAGCTCAACGGTAGCGGTACCCTTTAATCAGTATATGACCCTGGCCAAAGAAAACGCGGTCACTTTCAACAGGGTGCCTGAAGAGAATGAGATTATTGCCAATGTTCATGCTGATTATGAGATAAAGAGTTTTTTGTCGCTGGCCCCGGGCAAACATTACCGGGTGCGGTTAACTTCACCTGGTGAAGAAAAGCCAGTTTATGAGCTCTGGCAGGCGAAGGTCGACTTCTGGGGTAATCGTTATCTCGAGAACCAGAAAGACGATCGCCTGTTCTTTTATCTGGGTTATGACTACTTCGCGGCTCTAGATTTTCAGGGTGCCAAGAGCAGTGCCCTGTTTCTGTTTTTTCTGGCCATGTATCGTTTACCCTTTATTAAAGAGAGTTCAAGCTGGGTTGATCGAATGTCATATAAGTATTTTTCATCACCACCTGCCCGCCTTGTAAAAGACCTGGCTTCACCCTTTACTGACAAGGTGGCCCTCAGCTGGAAAGGTGAGCTAATGGCCGAAGCTGGCAATGCTCTGGTTGCAACGGTGTTGCGTGGCAATGAACGGCTTTACACCCTGCACAGCCAGCTTGAAGGCATACTACCCGGCAAGATTACTATGAAAGACAAAGAAGGAAAGAAATGGCTCGTCGAAAGCTTGCGCTGATTTTTCTGCTGCTCTGGCCCGGGCTGCTTCTGGCCGAGGTGAACATTTTTAAAGAGGCGGCCCTGGCCCAAGAGTTGATGGCGGCCGGTCGCTATAGCGATAGTGAAAAAATCTGGCAGCGCCTTGTGACTGCAGAGCCTGATTACTCGATTGGTTTGAATAACCTTGCTTTCTGTCAATTGAAACAGCAGAATTATGTCTCTGCCCTTGAAAACTACCGCAAAGCAGAGAAAATCTCGCCAAATATTGACGCCAGGGCCGGCATTCAGTGGTCTTTACTGCTTTTGAAACGTTATGATGAGAGCATCGCCGCAGCCGAAAAAGCGCTACAGCTTGACGATGCCAATTACTGGGTACATGTGCGCTTGGCTGCGGCTTACAATGCAAAGCGTGATTATGGCCAGGCTGAGGTTTCTTATGACCGGGCAGTGCAGACCCATGGCGCTACGGCCCAGGCCTATTATGAGATAGGCCTCTATAATCGCTCAAACGGAAATCATTCGGCAGCCAATAAATACCTGACCCGGGGCTACCAGAAAGATTCTCAACACCGGGGCATTCGTTCGGCCCTGGCGTTGTACCCCAGTGTGCCCTATGGTATTTTAACGCCCTACTACCAACTGTTTCAATTCTCTGATACTGCAAAAAAAGATAAGGGCAGTCGAATTGGCGCCTACGGTACCTTTGCCTTCAACGATTACTGGTTTGTAGGGGCCGGTTTTTCACAGTGGAAGGTTGGCAACCTCACCACAGGGGGTGACTTTGAAACTTCAGAGATCAGTGCTCACCTCACGCACTTCTTTGATTATAAAACATCATTCACAGTGCAGACCTACTATTTAACTGGCAATGACAGCTTTGCAAACAATGCAGTAGCAGTCATTGGTAACCTGGTTCATGGCAGGCTCAACCGCTTTTCAATTTCAGCGGGGGGATTGTTTTTTCCCCAGCATACAGGTGCACAGGTTTCACCTTCATATCTCGCTCATTTGTTCGGGCCATTATGGTTTGAAGGCACCTTGACCGGCCAGTTTCACAGCTTCAGCACAGAAACCACGACCCTGGTACCAGCCGGCCCACCAAACCCCCCGAGCGTGATGATCGAACAGAAGTCAACCAGCACGAGTACCGAGGTTTATGGGGCCGCAGATGCGAGCCTGTTCACTGCCTTCAGCCTTTATGCTATTGGTGGTGGGGTTCGCTTCGGAAAATTATATACACCCTATCTACTGGGGGGAACTCAACTTATTCATAATACTGAAGAGTTGAAAAACGGATTCTATGGTTTCTTACGAATTTATCCTGCCAGGTTTATTTCGGTGAATATTGTTTATTCATACGACCAGTGGTCTAATATTGATTCTGAAAACCCCGTTTCGAACAGCTTCTTGTTCAGTCTGAATGCGAGGTTACCGTGAAGAGGGCTTTACTACTGGGCCTGATCTTTCCTGCCCTG
>CAZHLC010000421.1:0-4575 GCA_964532545.1 uncultured Leptospiraceae bacterium
TAGATAAAAAAGCCACCAGTGCCATGCTGGCCTTATTCACCGGGTCAATTTTGTCACTTTTTGGGGTGATTCACTCGGCAACCCCCGAAGGCAAACTGTATCTGCCCTGGCTGCTAGATGACCCCAAGAATCTGCAGATACCATATAAGTTTGCGGTTTCATATGCCATGCTGGGCATATTTGTCTTGTTGCTCATGAAGTTTTCAATGAAACCCAAAGATGGCGACGCCCACTAAGTTCGCCTAAGCTGCAAATTAGGTTTACTTTCTAACTGCAATTAAACATCGGTTTGTGGGCGAGCAGCCGACAGACAGAATTTTATGGATATAATCTCTGAAATTGATGGCTTTGAGGCCCCCTGGCAAGACTGTGTTCTGACCCTGGGTGATTTTGACGGCATTCACCGGGGCCATCGTAAGTTAATTGATACCACTCTGAAATATGCTAACCGCCTGCAGGTGCCCGCTGTAGTGGTAACCTATCACCCCTCGCCCAAAAAAGTTTTGCGCAAGCTGAAGACTGACAGCCAGGTTTACACTAAAGACGAAAAGATTACCCTGTTGCAGAAATTTCCGCTGCGAGCTGCGGTATTTTTACCCTTTGATGAGCAAATAGCTAAGATGACGGCAAGCGACTTTCTAAAAAAGATTCTTTTAGATAAGCTGCACGCCCGCCATATTGTGATCGGCTATGATCACAGGTTTGGCTTCAACCGCCATGGCGATTACGGCTATCTAAAGATGGCCAGTAAAAAACATGATTTTAAAGTGAAGCAGATTGGCCCGGTTAAACTATGGCGCGAGGTAATTTCATCTTCAGCCATTCGCAAATATCTGCGCGCTGGCAAAGTTACCAGGGCCAGCCGGCTGCTGGGCCACCCCTACCTGATTACCGGCACGGTGATCAGGGGCAAACAACGGGGCCGCTTACTGGGTATTCCCACGGCCAACCTGCGCATTGCACCAGAGAAACTCATACCTAAAGAAGGCGTTTACTACTGCGTGGCCCAGTATGGGCCTAAAACATACAAGGCCGTGGTCAACATTGGCTTTAACCCTACCTTTGAAAATATTGATCTAAGCGTTGAGGCCCATATACTTGGGTTCAACGATGACATTTATGGCGATACCCTGCGTATCTATTTTCTCAAACGCCTGCGTGACGAAAAAAAGTTTCACTCAATTGAGGCCCTGAAAGAACAGATTCAAAAAGATATTAACAAAGCCAAGAAACAGAATATCATTGAGTTATGATTGAATGGTTGCTGCAATCAGATTTATTTGCTAATCTTTCGGTTCGCCAGGGGCGGCATATTCTCAATCATTTTTCACGTCATAAAATCAAAAAGAGTAAGGTTTTATTTCAGCCCAATAAGCGGGCCCAGTACTTCTTTATCATACTCTCGGGTCATTTCAAAATCGAAACTCTGAATCAGACCGGTGATCTACATCTGCTGGCCTACGCTAAACCAGGTGAAGTTCTGGGTGAAACGGCCCTGCTCACAGGCACCGCACACAGTGGCAAGGTCACGGCCATCTTAGATTCTGAAGTGCTGCGCCTTGGCAGTAAACAGTTCAGAGAGCTCTTGCTGAAGTATCCCCAATTGGCGATTAACCTGGGGCAAATCGAAGCCACCAGGCTGCGCAAACGTATGAAGGGGGCCACCGATGAACTGTTGAAGAGACGCTTTATCGCACACTATACCGGCTTTGACCCCATTGAGTCTCATTATATAGGGTTAAATCTGGCAGCAGCCATGTCGCAGGCCATGGGCAAACCGGTGGCCTACCTGCATCTATCAACCTGTAACACCACCCCCATTGCGACCCTGAATATCAAAATAAGTGAAAACCGCCTTGAAAAGGCTGTGAGCAAACTGCGCGACTACCGTAGCTTTAATGTCAGTGACTATATGGTCAAACACCCCTCGGGTCTGCATGTGCTACCTTCGGTACCGGGCAAACTGCCCATTCAGCTTCTAAAGGCCACTGATTTGCCCCGCCTGCTGGCTACCCTGGGCACCGTCTATTCGGTTATCTTTATGGAGCTTGGCTCTGAAAATCTGCAGAGCAGCCGGGCTCAGGCAGCTATCAGACAGGCCGACCAGGTAATCGTGGGCACCACCCAGTATGAGCGCTCTTATAAGAAAGTAAAAAAAGACTTCACTCAATTGCAGAAAAAAATTGGTAACCTGCCGCCCAAAACTCATGTGTATTTGAATTCAGTCGATTGCCTTGATTGTATTCCTGATTTAACTATTCGCAGGCGCCGACTGCTGCTTTCGCAAATTGAAAGCGGCTTGAAACACCCCATCGACTTTCGCCTGCAGGGCAGCATGCCCACCATTCACGATTATTACCGCGATGACCTGCTGGTGATGAACCAGCGGGCTCAAAAAGTCTCAGTGAGTATGCGCTCGCTGGGCCGCTGGCTGGTCGACCGCTCGATTGGTATTGCCTTCGGTGGTGGCGGTGCCCGCTCGCTTGCAGAAATCGGCGTGCTCAAGGTGCTTGAAGAAGAAAACATTCATTTCGATGAAGTCACCGGCACCAGTATGGGGGCTTTGGTTGGGGCCCTCTACGCCATGGATGTAACACCTGATGAGATGCTCAAAAAGTTTGCTGAAATTCTACCCAACGATTCGGTTTTTTTAGACTATAATATTCCCCTGATTTCGTTTTTCAGAGAGCGTAAAAAAAACCGCCTACTCAAAAAGGCCTTTGGCAAAACCCGCATCGAAGATCTATCAATACCTTTCACCGCCGTAGCCGTTGACCTGCTGAGTGGGCAAGAAGTGCATATTAACCGCGGGCTGGTATGGCGGGCGGTGCGGGCCAGTATGAGCCTGCCGGTGATTTTCCCCCCCGTTAAATACAAGGGAATGTATTTGATTGATGGTGGAGCCTTAAACGTGGTGCCAGCCAGCATTCTGAAACAGAACCGGGTGCACAAGGTTCTGGGTATTAACTGCACCCCCCTCGAAGATGATTCAATCGCTAACTATATCAAACAAACTGATCTGTTTGCCCTGCTGCGGCCCGGCAAAAACTTTTTTAAAAATCTCAGCCGCTTTTTTGCCCTGCTGGCCCTGATTTTCAGGCGCCCCCCCATTCTGCAGATTGCCAACCGTTCAATGAATCTTGAGGGTGCTGAACTGATTCGCTCAAAAGCTCACCTGTTTGATATATTGTTGAACCCCGATGTCAAATCATTCGGGTTATTTGATTTTCACCGCCGCGACGAGCTTTTTGAGAATGGATACAAAGAAGCGAAAAAGCGGCTGCGCGAGATCAAGCAGGCGCTTTTGCCAAAGATCTGAGTTGTTTTTTCAGCTTCTTCTTTTTTCTTTTCGAAAGATCATCACGCCTCTGAATAAAATCAAAAACCGTTTTACCTTCTTTGTCAGTGGCTGCGAGATTAAAACTCTTCTGAAATGCCAACCATTTCAAGACCTTGTAACGGCCCCTTGAGGCCGCCTGCATTAGCAGGTTCTCGCCCAGAAAGTTTTTCTGCCCTGCCCTCTCTTTGGTAAATAAAAACTTTACCACATTGAGATGGCCTTATGAGACTGCCTCGAAAATTACGCTTCGCCCTAGATGTACATGGTCAGCATTGGCCCCGGCCTTTACCAGAGCTTTCACGATGTTCAGTTTGCCAGTTTCGGCAGCACGATAGAGAGCAGTACCGTATGTGAAGCCAGAGGGGCTTTCAACTTCATGCTCAAGGTCAGCGCCACGTTTAATCAACAACTGTAAAACATCAACAGCCCCGGCAGCTGCAGCCCGTGTCAAAGGGCTCTCACCAGTTTTCAGGGTCTGGCTCTTACCGGTGAATTTCAGAGTTAGAGTAATATCTCCATCACTACTGAAGCTCTCTTTTGCATCAAGATATTCATCATATTCGTCGGCATTGACATCGGCTCCAGTTTCGAGGGCCAACTTCGCGGCCGCAAAATCTTTGTTCTCTATAGCAGAAAACAGCTCTTCATTGAGTTTTCTCTGCTCTTCACCGGGTTCACACCTTAGAAACACAAAGAGTATTGCTATAATAAAAAGACGTACCATGGGGCAGCCTTGTTAGAATGAATAAGTTTAAAAGAAAAAATCGAATCTTATACAAGGTTCATAATGCAGTTCTTATTGGGGCACTGCCAATAAGGGGCCTTGCAATGAGAATAAGTAATGGGCTCATCTTTTGACAGCTTATAGACGCCTTCACAGGGCAAAACATCCCAATTGTCGACTTCTTTGTCATATACTGACTGGGGCTTCTCTACGGGCTGCTTTGTCTTGACTGCGTTTTTCATATATTAGATTGTCGGTGCAAATCTGGCACCCTTACAGGAATTTTTAATGAATGAAAATCTTGGTTTATCTGAAAAAGACTGGCGAACCCTGTGCTTTGCATTTTACGGCCTGGCTCACAATGACGAAAAGGCCTTTCTCAAATTACCAGACCAGCTGCGCCAGAGTGTGCCAGGCAGAAAAGTTGCCATGCTGCTAAATAGTCGCTCGGCCGATAAAACCCACGAAGTTGGTGTCTACCTTACCGGCTCAGCACACTGGTGTAGCTATC
>CAZHLC010000422.1:0-4564 GCA_964532545.1 uncultured Leptospiraceae bacterium
AATAATCTCATTGTACTTTGCAACCAGGGGCTTGAGTTCATTATCAACGTGCTGCACATCGATGGGCTCACCAGGCTCTGAGGCTTCTGAATATCCCATAGAACCTAAAGTAATGAACAGACTCTGAGCAAGCTTTGCGTATTCTTTCTGCTCTTCACTGGCCCGATGATATTCGCGCACAGTATCGGCAATTTCAGCCAGATAGCGCCGGCGTTTGGCTGGCACGATGCTCAAGGGCAGCTCAGCTGCACGGTTTTCTGTCTGGGGAATGGGCCACTCTAAGCCCAGTTTCTGATTCAAATGAAATATAAAACGTGAAAAAGCAATATCAGTTTTCTGGTCATTAAACTGCGAAGCAATCGTGGGAAAAACCGGCAACTGCTCATTGTCAAGTTCGAACAGATTGTGATTGCGCCGGTATTGTTTGCGTACCGCACGCAGAGCATCTTCTGATTTTTCTTTATCAAACTTATTAAGAATAATCAGGTCGGCATAATCAAGCATGCTGATTTTTTCGAGCTGGGTATCAGCACCATACTCTGAGGTCATAACATAGGTTGAAAAATCAACGTAGTCAGTAAGCATGGTGTCACTCTGGCCAATGCCGGCTGACTCAACAAAAATTACGTCAAACTGAGCGGCCTTGAGCAGCTGCACAACCCCCTCGAGGCTTTTTGAGATTGAGAAGTGGTCATCGCGGGTGGCCAGCGAATGCATAAAAACCTGCTCGTTGAAAACCGCATTCATACGCAGGCGATCGCCCAGCAGCGCGCCGCCGGTTTTGCGCTGGGTTGGGTCGATTGAAATCAGTGCAATTTTTTTATCTTCGAAATGAATCAGCAGACGCCGCAGAAACTCATCTATCAAACTTGATTTGCCGGCGCCGCCTGTTCCGGTAAAACCCACCACAGGTACCTGCTTATTGTCAGCAGAATCTAAAACCTGCCCCAGTAAATCTTTCTCTGTTTGATTTAGAAGCCCGCGGTAACTTTTCTGCACCTGACTGATCAGGCAGGCCAGATAAAGATTACGCTCATCAGTAGTATTTGATCTGATCTTGCCCAGCAACCCGGCCGAATCAAGTTCGGCATCAACAAAGAAATGAGGCCAGAAGCGGCACATTTCGACCATCTCTTCGGCCATACCAACAAGCCCCAGCTTGCGCCCATCATTAGGGTGATAAATGCGGGCCACGCCATAATCATGCAGCTCAGCAATCTCTTCAGGAACAATAACTCCGCCGCCGCCGCCAAAAACTTTGACATGCTCGGCGCCAAGGCGCTTGAGCTCATCAACCAGATATTTAAAGTATTCATTGTGCCCGCCCTGGTACGAGCTGACTGCGACACCTTGCACATCTTCTTGAATGGCGGCAGCCAGTACCTCGCCCACCGAGCGGTTATGGCCCAGGTGAATCACTTCGGCCCCCTGGCGCTGTAGCAGACGTCTGATAATATTAATCGAGGCGTCGTGACCATCGAACAGCGATGTCGCTGTCACAAACCTTACGGGAATCTCTTGCTGTTTTTGCGGGCTGCTGTTCTCAGCCGAATCAATCTGCGGTTTCGTGGCCATATCAGGGTAAAGATTGGCCTTTTTTCAGCCTGTCAATGTGAAAACAGACAGGGTTGTCTAGTGTGAGCGGCCCCCTGCCCCTGGATTATGGGCATTATAAAAAATAAAGCCCCGCAAGGCGGGGCTGTTCACTAATGATCAGTTTACTAGATTAGCTCTACGATCGGTTTACTAAATATTAGTGCGGCCGATCTGCCCCTCAGGGGTGCAGATCGCGGGGGCCTTCGTAAATTACCCTCGGTCTGAACAGACGGTTGTTTTCGTGCTGCTCGATGTGGTGGGCAACCAGGCCGGCGGCGCGTGAGCACCAGAAAATTGGCGTGTACAGATCGATGGGCACATCGATAAAATAGTACAGCAGCGCAATTGGGTAATCAGCGTTAGGATACAAACCCTTTTCACGGGCCATGGTAGCTTCGATAGTCTGGTAAATCTTGGCCAGATCTTCGCCACCCTCTTTACGTGAGGCCAGTTTGGGAATGTAATCTTTTAACAGTTTGGCGCGGGGGTCATATTCTTTCATATAAACCCGGTGACCAAAGCCCATGATTTTATCTTTGTTTTTGAGCTTGTTCATAATGTATTCTTCAGCGCCATCGGGGCCGTGCTTTTCAGCAACTTCAAGAAACATCTTCATGGCAGCTTCATTGGCACCACCGTGCAGTGGGCCTTTCAGTGAAGCTACGGCACTGGCGCAGGCGCCATAAATATCAGACAATGTTGAGGCAACCACACGTACCGCGAAGGTTGAGTTGGGCATCTCATGCTCAATGTATGCAGCCAGAACCTTATCAAGAATATCGATTTCTGTTTCATCGCCTTTAGAGCCCTTAATCATGTAGACGAAGTTTTCAACATAGGTAGCGTTGAGGTCTGGTTTAACAAAGGGCAGACCGTTCACAGCGCGGTAGCTGTTTACTGCAATGGTTGGGGCCTTGGCCAGAATCTTCAGAGCCTTGCGCTCGTTTGACTCGCGCGAAGTGTTCATCAATTCTTCTTCTTTTTCGTAGCCGGCCATAAAAGAAAGACCGGTGCGCAGAGAATCCATAGCTGAGGTGTCTTTGGGCATCAGCTCAAACATTTTGTACATGTCTTCGGGAATTTCAGACTCTTTCACCAGCTGCCGAGAGAAATCATCGCGCTCTTTTTCGTTAGGTAGACGCGAATAGATCAGCAGATAGGCGATATCAATAAAAGAGGTTTTCTCAATCAGTTCGATCAGGTCATAACCTCGAACGCAAATTTGTTTAATTTCGGTATCTAGATAAGAGATATTGGTAATGTTAGCAATTACCCCATCTAGCCCCGGTTTATATTCGGCATTACTCATTTCTGACTCTCCTGTCTTATCAGCTTTCAGTATTCATTTGCGGCTATGTTTTTATCTACATCTTCATAGCCATAGTAATCAATAAGTTCGTAAAGCTCGCCCCTGGTCTGCATATCATCAAGCAGCTTCTGTTGTGAGCCGGTTTCTTTTATCTCTGTGTAAACCTTTTCAATGGCCTTCATGGCCACGCGCAATGAGGTTACAGGATATATTACAATCGAGTAACCCATTTCTTGATATTGCTCTGCTGAATAATATGGTGTTTTACCGAACTCTGTCATGTTGGCCAGTAGGGGAACTTTTACCTCAGTAGCAAACTGTCTGAACTCTTCTTCAGTATGTAGAGCTTCGGGAAAAATATAATCAGCACCCGCATCAACGTACATTTTAGCCCGCTTGATGGCCTCTTCGATACCAAACATGGCATGGGCATCGGTACGCGCTAAAATCTTGAGCTTTTTACGGGTCTTTACGGCCGCATCGATTTTGCGACACATATCTTCAGGTTCGACCAGGCGTTTGCCACCCACATGACCGCATTTCTTGGGTAGCAGCTGATCTTCCATCTGAATGCAGGCAGCGCCGGCATCTTCCATCTCGTTTACTGTTCGCCCCATGAACAGCACCTCGCCAAAGCCTGTATCTACATCTACAATGATTGGTAGACCACTTGAGCGATAGAGATTGTGTACATATGCCGCTAATTCATTCACCGTGTAGTATCCCAAATCGGGTAAGGCACGGCTGGCTGAAAAGGCGGCCCCAGAGACATAGATGGCTTCAAAGCCGGTTTTTTTGGCCATTAGGCCAGCTAATTCGTTATGCGCCCCGGGAACTTTCAATATCTCGTTTTTTTCAACGAGACTTTGTAGAATGTCTGGTGCATCGAACTGTCGTTCTTCAAACATCCATGGCATAAACCATATTTGGTTTCTGAGATGGCACGACAAGGCTGATTTGATTTGAGCCCAAACACCTCGAAAAGGTTTTCTTCTTTATATAGGTATGATGGCAGTACTAAAATAACAAAAATTTACGGTTGAAAAACCTAATATATTATATTCTTTTGCCCATGCGGGTGTTGCAACACCACCCGCTGGCATATTTAGCTAATGGGCGTTCAAATTCATATTCCCAAATCTCTGGCCCCCAGCAAGCTCGATAAGCTGCTGGCCGCGGGCATGTTTCGCAGCTCTGACCATCTTTTTAAGGTCGATTTTCTCTGCATCGATAACTCAATCTCAGCGCCTGTGCCCATTCGTATTCTTTTAAAAGACTATAAGTTTAAAAAGAGCCAGCGCCGTACCATCAACAAGGTCGAACGCAATTGCAAAGTTGAAATAAAGAAGGCTCGCATCAGCGATTTGCATGAGCAGCTCTATGATGTGGCAAAGAAGCGGTTCATTGGCTTTCGCTTTCCTACCCTGCATGATTTAATGTATGATTCAATTGAGCGCCCCCTGTTCGACACGCATCAGATCTGTGTTTATGAGCAGGGTCGTCTGGTGGCCGCAAGTTTTTTTGACCTGGGCAATACCAGCCTGGCCAGCCTGGTAGGCCTGCATCACCCCGATTTTTCAGAGCTCAGCCTTGGCTACTACACTATGCTCAAAGAAGTTGAATGGGCCCTGAAAAATAATCTCGATTATTACTACCCGG
>CAZHLC010000423.1:0-4549 GCA_964532545.1 uncultured Leptospiraceae bacterium
AAGGTTCTTATGCAGATCGATTGCGTCAGGGTATACCGCCACAGCGCGCTGCAGCGTTTTTATGGCTCTTATGGGCTTATTTACCTTCTCGTAGGCAGTGGCCAGTTGCTTATAGGCGGCTTTACTGCCCACATCGGCCTCAATACTTTCTTCAAATAGCGGGGCCGCCTGCCCATACTCACCGGCTTGAAAATAACATAGCGCCATTTGAAACTTATACTGAATACGATCGGGTTCTTCAGCGATCAGCTGCCTGTAGGTTTCGATAGCCTGGGTGAAGTCTTTCTTTTTCACCAGTCGTTTTGCCTGGGTTTCAAGGCGGCGCACCTTCTGCTGGTTGGCTTTGATCTCTACCACCATAATGGTATAGTCATCAAAGCGGCGTGCGCCCTCAAGGTGTTTGTCAAGATCTTCAACCAGCTTCTGTTTGAAACTACCCAATGGCTGTTTTACATGTTTGCGAATCTGTGTTTTAAACCTGCTGAGGCCGTAAGCCCTGCCATCAATATTCTCGGCTTCAGTAACCCCGTCTGTGAAAAACACCAGGCGGTCACCGGGTTTAAGTTTAGTTTTCTGGGTACGGTATGGCAATGGCGGATTTTTTACCGCGCCCACCATAAAGCCATCACCGGTTAATTCGCGCAGCGAACTACCACGCAATAAGATCACATTCTCATGCGAGCCATTGGCATAAATAAACGTTAGATTTTTCTGAATAATACCATAAAATGCCGTTAGGTAGTGAGTAGTGGTCAGGGCCTTGGTCAGTTCATCATTTACTTTAAACAATAATTGCGACGGGTCTTTGCATGAAGATGCGAGGGCAGAGAAATGAAACTTGGCCATGATAGTAATCAATGCAGCCGGAACCCCATGCCCCGAAGCATCGGCCATGAGCACACCAACTGCACCCCCCGGTAACGAAAAGAAATCATAGTAATCGCCTGAGACCTTTTCGAGGGGCTGGTACTCAATAGCTGCAGTGAGGCGGTCACTCAGGGCCAGTCGCTGTGGTAAGATACCCCTCTGTATATCTTGTGCAATGTTCAGCTCTTCTTGAATGACCTTGTCTTTTTCATCGAGATCTTTGATAGTTTTTTTGATGCTGCCCACCATGGTATTGAAGGTCTCTATAAAATGATGAATTTCATCTTTGCGGCTTGTGTTCTTTACAGGCTCATCATAGTCACCTTCGGCAACCTTGTTAGCGCCCGAAATAAGCCGACGCAGCGGGCTGATCAATGATTGGTAGAGTATGATACCAAAGATCGTCTGAATGACGAGCAACAGGGCCACCATTGAAAGTGCCAACACAATCAGTGAATTAAACTCTTCTTTCACCGAATTGAGTTTCACGCTGGTTACAAAGACCAGCTCACGCAAACCAGTAGTCAGGGGAATATAAATCGAAACATTATAATCAGGGGCAATTGCCGGCTCGACCAGGTAATTCTTGCCACGTTGCTCTTTCTGTTGAATGCTCTTTAAGATCTGGCGAACCTGTTCGCTGCTCATCTTTTTCTTCTGGGGCCTGACAGCGATTACCTGACCCTCGCCAGTTACGATACTGTAAGGGGTCTGCTTGCCGGTCTTCATAGCCGCATTCAGGCGCCGCTGCGCCAGGGGTCTGGTAGAAGGGTTTAAGAAAAGCGGCCCCGTCTGCTGGTTGATCAGTGGGGTAAGCTTATTGTGATAGTCTTCGGCGATAAGGCGCGACTCTATCAGAGCCTTTTCGGTGGCCAGCTTAAGATGATTGTAGCCGGTAACACCCCAGAAAATGATTGCATTAATAATGGTGAGAAGAAGATAAATAGCCGAAATTCGAATTATAAATGAGCGGCGGGGTTTTGCTATATTTCTGTTCACTGCACTGTTCTCAGAGTACATTTTCAACTATTCTTATTATCGAACCCGATAATAGAGTTTTTACTATTTTATATTGAAAAGAACGTCTGTCTTTGAGTTTTTAAACAGATTCTTAATGAAAGGCGACAACTTGGTAAAAGTAAGCGCAATACCATTTTCTTTGGCCTTTTCATTAAGTCTGACAAAAACACCTAGAATGGCCGAGTCGATAAAATCGAGGTCGGCCAGATTAAGATCTACATCTTTGGTAGAATCTTCGATTACCTTCTGAACCCCAGTGAGTAGTTCGTTCGAATCAAGAATATCAAGCCGGTTGACGACAATTTGTATCTCTTTTTTGGTCGGCAAGTCGGCGACTTCGAACATAGGCTAAACTAGAAAAAAAGCCCGAAATCGCAAGCAAAACTTCTTATTTGGCTACTGCACGAATTTCGCTGATTTTGGCTGAGATTTCTTGCCAGACATTCTCTCTTGAAAAGATATCATTGTGGCCAGCATTGTTAATTGTGACAAACTTATTGCTGGCAAAAGCCCCAGCCAGGCGCTGCCCCTGGCTATGGGGTATGATGTTGTCATGAGCCCCATGAATCAACAGGGTATTCAGTGGGATACTAGCCGCCGCCCTATACGACTCATATTTGTCAGACAAAAGTAGCGAAACCAGAAAACCGGGAAAATGCTCACTCGCAAGGCTGTGCAAATCATGCCAGGCGCTGATTAAAACCAGACCGTCTACTTTGGTCTTACTTTGTGCCACTACCTGACTGCTAACGGCCGCCCCCAGCGACCAACCAACCACAACCAATGGCTGCTCTGTAAAGGTTTCTCGGGCCTTCTGCACCCAGGCCAGGCCACTGCCTACCAGGGTTTCTTCTGATGGGCTACCCTGACTGCGACCATAACCGGGGTAGTCAATGGCCCAGAAATGACAATCAAGGCGCTTTGAGAATTCTTCAAACTGGCCATAGCCATGCAGGCTGGCCAGATTCTCACCGTTGCCATGAAAGAAGAGTATAACAGGGGCATCAGACTGTTCTGCTCTTTTCAGCCAGCTTACCACCTGTAACTCATCAAAGGTAACCGTTACCTCTTCAATACCCCTGGGGGCTTCTGGCACCTGCAACTGAGGCGCCGGATAAAGCAACGGCCGGGCAATACACTGGTTGAGAATCATCAGAAAACCTGCTAGAAGTAGTACTTTATACAAAAATGTATTCACAGCTGAATAGACTCAGCATTTTAATAAATTGACAGAGCGTTTCAACTTTCTTTTTCATTCTGAATGAAAAAATTGCCCCTTCTACTGATCGCCTTTGCCCTGCTTAGCTGCAAAGAAAAACCCAAGGCCATGTCAGAGGCCGAGAAAATGAAAATCTTTTTATCAACCCAGCAAGAAGATCTCAAACCCACACGGTGGGATACTGGCGACACCACCATGGGCAATGAAGATCGGCTTGATCTTTTTTACAAAGAGGCTCTCGATTTGAAAGGTGGCTACGTAGGTGTAGGTTCATTACAGAACTTTATGCTGGGGGCCTGGGCCAAGTCTGAATATATGTGGCTGGTAGACTTCACACGTATTGTGGTAGCTACCAACCGCATTCATATTGAGTTTATCAAGCGCTCAAAAACTCCAGAAGAGTATGTTGGCCTTTGGCAGAAAAAGAACCGGCAGAAGGCCCTCGCCATCATTGATGAAACCTTCAAAACCGATGCCCAGTATAAATTCATTCGCAAGTCATACTTCAATGCATTTTTCTATGTAAACAAACGTATTAACCTTGATCTGGTTCTCTCAAAGCGGTATAAATATCCCATATGGTTGAACACCCAGCCTCTCTATGACCATCTGTATAAGCTGGCCACCAGTGGCAAAATTCAGACTATCAGAGGTGACCTGAGTGGCAAAATCTCGCTGCAGTCAATTGGCAATACCGCCCGCAAAATGAAGCTACCCATGCGTCTACTCTACTTTTCAAACGCTGAAGAGTATGTGGCCGTGTGCTGGGTTCCATGTAACCCTCAGTTTAGAACCAATATGCTAAGCATGCCGGTTGATGCAAAATCAAAGGTATTTCGCACGGTTTCATCGCCCAACCGCAGAGTTTATACCTGGGCACCTGGTTCAGAACTCACGACCAGCCGGGGCTTTCACTACAACATTCAACCTGGCACTCTCTTCAACCAGTGGATGAAGTTTGAAGGCAAAATGGGTATACCAACCATGCTAAAAGGTGCCACCGTTGATGCTAAGAATGGTATCAGCAAATGTGTGAGCGCACCCCCGGTAGCCCAGGCTACAAAAGTACAGTAATTACTCGAAGGCGGTAGGCAGCAGCGTATAGGGGTCTTGGCCCTTGCGGTCAAGGCTGCGTCGATTGTGATGAAAACCTCTGATTGACATGTAGCCGATTATTTTAAACCGTTTAGAGCCGGCTTTTTTCAAAAGAATTGAGCGGTTATAGAGAAGCAACAGATGTTTGTTCTCAAAATCGCTTGCCATTCGGTAAAGAGCTGGCTTCACATATTTGTATTTCACATAGATATCAATTGAATTGGCCGCCCTGATTACCACCAGGTTGGCATCTGCAATAGCTGGTCGGGCACGGTCTTTCAGAAACCAGCCCTTGTCTTCTTTAAACTGCTGTTTAAGCGACATTAATCCGTCGCCTGAAAACAGATG
>CAZHLC010000424.1:0-4542 GCA_964532545.1 uncultured Leptospiraceae bacterium
TGCTGATGATCTCAGGTACATGTCTCTTGATGCGGCCCGGCTTAAACGAATTCATCTCGTTGACCTGAAGGCCGTACCTGAACTCTACCAGCGGGCTGAAGAAACCAATTTGTTTCGGGGTCACCGTTTTGCAGACACCCTGAAGCGCTTTTTAAACTTTGAAGAATCTTATGCCACCACTCTCAATGCAGAGGCTTTGCAAAAAAATAATCTTTTTTTACTCAGAAGCAAAACGCATCCGCAGAGAGAGCAGGCCCCCTTCAGCCGCTTGAATATCTGGTTAAAGAACCACCAGCATAAAGAAACTACCCGCTTTATAATGTTCTGATTAAGAAAGTTTTTTTCTACCGATGAATTCTACGCGGCTGCGATTCTGATCTCGGTTTAAAGAAAGGTCATCGAGAAGCTTCGACATAACCAGAACACCACGCATAAGCGAAACCTGCTCAGAAAACTTGCCACGCTCGATTTCATCATTGAGGTCTGTATCATAGCAACTGTTATAGACCTTCATTTCGTATTCAGAATCGGTGAACCCATGATGCACAATGATAGGCAGTCGATCTGAATACTTGATGGCATTTTCTGCTGCCTCAGTCATGGCAATCACCAGCTCTTCTGAGACTTCTCGATCGAGACCCCGGTATTCATAAAAGTTCTGTGAGCGCGATCTGATAAAATGCAGTGGCTCTTGACTCAACTCGTTGCCCGCAAAAAAGAAATCGTAATCTTGCCCGGCGAAAACCCAGTCGCTCTGCTGTTTAAGACGATACTCATGATAGGGTTCAATCTGTTCAATCAGACCATCGTCTAACATGGTCTTAATCTCTGCCTCGACATCGCTGGCCTGAATATTACCGAGACTGGTGGCCACCTGAGAAAGGGGTTTGGTTACTGCATTGTGAAAATGCTCTTCAAAATCACGCAGGTTATCTGGCAGACCAATTGATGCCATTTGAATATACATCTTGCACCATGAAAAATAGGTGTTATGGTCGCCGTGGGCGCCCTGCTTGAATATTTTGTCTAAAAGTTGTCGCACCGGGTTATTCGACATGATAAGAATACCAGTTCGCAGTATTTTTTTTTGCGGCTTCAGTCAAGAAGATTTACCCATGAAAATCTGCTGCCGGCGATGAGGCCTGAGCATACAGTTTTTTATCGATTCGACCAGCCAGATAACCTGCTCTGCCAGCCCGGGCTGCCAGATACATGGCTTCGGCCATTTTTGCACTATGCTCAGCCCCTGCCACTGCAGAGTTCAATAGTACCGCATCAAAACCCAGCTCAAAAGCCTGAGTAACATCAGAGGCGCAGCCTACCCCGGCATCGAGAATGAGTGGCACCTGCCCGGGCAGAAGCGACATCAATAACTGCATATTGGCTTTGTTTTGAATTCCCCGCCCGCTGCCAATGGGGCTGCCTGCCGGCATAATACAGTCGGCACCGGCCCGGTGAAGCTTCAAGGCAAGTACCGGGTCATCACTGGTATAAACCATAACGAAAAGGTCACGGGTGTCTTGGTGCTCTTTGATCAATTGCAAACCTCTGAGAGTTTCAACCGGGTCAGGCAATAGAGTTTTTGCATCACCCATAACCTCAAGCTTGAGATGGGTAAGAGACATGGCGGCTGCAATCTGGGCCAACCGCAGGGCTTCTTCGGCACTATGAGCCCCTGCTGTATTGGGCAGCAGATGAATACGGTCTCGGTCAATATAGTCTATGATACTTTTAAAGTTTTTTTCTCCCAGTGGTACGCGGCGCAGCGCCACTGTAACCATTTCTGTCTGGGCTGCCCGGTGGGCCTGCTGCATTTCTTCAAAAGAGCGATACTTGCCAGTACCAAGAATAAGCCTGTTTGAAAGTTCAATTGGGCCAAGTTTGAGAACGCCATCGTCTGGGGCTTTCTGCATAATGACAAAATCGGTGACTTTAACCAGCTACCAACTACTTTTCAGCCATAAAACTGCTCTTTCGTGGTACAAATTTATTTTTACTTGTCATCGTATCTCAAATCGGCACTTAGTCGGCAAAAGGCCTTACTTATGATAATGGATTGGGTTCACTCTTTATTTTCTAACGACATGGGTATCGATCTCGGAACCGCCAATACCCTGGTTTATGTAAAAGGTCAGGGAATTGTTCTCTCTGAGCCATCTGTGGTAGCCGTACAGGCATCTACTGGCAAGGTTCTGGCAGTTGGTCAAGAAGCCAAACGAATGATGGGCAGAACGCCCGGCGAAATCGTGGCAATCAGACCCATGAAAGATGGCGTAATTGCTGACTTCGAAACTGTCGAAAAAATGATTCGCTATTTTATTAATAAAGTGCACAACCGCACGACTCTGGTTAAACCAAGGGTTGTGATTGGGGTTCCTTCAGGTATCACAGAAGTTGAAAAACGTGCCGTTCGAGAATCGGCTGAACAGGCCGGGGCCCGTGAAATTCATCTGATTGAAGAAGCCCTGGCTGCCGCCATTGGCGCCAACATTCCCGTGCATGAGCCCGCCGGCAACATGGTCATCGATATTGGTGGTGGTACCACTGAAATCGCGGTGATCTCACTTGGTGGTATGGTAATTGCCGACAGCATCAGAGTGGGCGGCGATGAATTTGATGAAGCTATCATAAAGCATATGCGTACCCAGTATAACCTGGTCATCGGTGAACGAACCGCTGAAGAGGTGAAACTGGCCATTGGCAATGCCTTTGCTGAGAAAAAGGTTGAAACCTACGAGCTGAAGGGCCGCGACGCCATGTCTGGCCTACCCCGCACTCTTCAGGTTGACACCGTTGAGATTCGTAAAGCCCTCAAAGAACCAATCAGCGCTGTGCTCGAAGCTACCGTTCACGCTCTTGAGCGCACCCCGCCTGAGCTGGCAGCCGATATTGTTGAACGCGGTATTGTTCTCACTGGTGGTGGCAGTCTACTGGCCGGCCTTGATAAGTTCTTATCAAAAGAAACAGGCGTGCCTGTTATACGCTCTGAGAATCCGCTTAACTGTGTTGCTCTGGGCACAGGTAAGTACCTTGAAGAATTACGATTTCTGAAAGGAAATTTGAAGTAGCCAGGTGAAGCATCACCTGGCCTGAAGGTTGCCATAGCTGATGCTGGCCGACATATTATCACGCTATAAATCGGGTTTATCTCTTTTATTTACCATACTATTCTCGCTGACATGCCTCATCTGGCAGTCAAACATTCTGGCCAGAGGCCTGAACCAGGCTGTTGAGGTACTCGACTTCTTTACCAGCACCTTTCACACTATCAGCTCGGGCTTTACCAGACTGGTAGACAGTTATGGTACCTATGAGAACCTGAAAAACGAACGCGATGCCTTTCGTGAACAGCTTAAAGTCAGTCAAGATATCAAGTTCAAGGTTTTTCAGCTTGAATCAGAAAACGCCAACCTGCGTCGCCTGCTGGGGCTGCCCCAGATTAAAGAGTTTCCGGTAGTGCAGGCCCAGGTCGTATCACAAGACCCCGACAACTGGTTTCGTACCATTATTATCAACAAGGGCTCAAACCATGGGGTTGAACCCTACATGCCGGTGATTGCCTATCAGGTTGTTGAAACAAAAAAAGAAAAAAAGAAAGAAAAAAAATCGAAAAAGAAAAAAGACGAAGAGCCCATCGAAGACCTGAGAGATCAGGGTATTGTTCATGGTATTGTGGGCAAGGTTATTCAGGTTAATAGCAACTCTGCCAGGGTATTACCCATCACTGACCAATACTCACGCCTGGGTATCTTGTTGAAAAGAACCGGCCACTGGGCCATGCTTACCGGCCAGAACCCCTATGCTGATCTGCCTAAAATAGACTACCTGAGCCTTTCGGTTTATGTACAGGCGGGCGATGAGATCATTACCTCAGGTGGCGACGGAATTTTTCCCCGGGGTTTACTGGTGGGTTACGTTGATAAAAAAATCGAAAGACTTGGCGGCTTTCAAAAGGCCGAGCTGAAACCTGCCCTCGATCTGAAAAAACTTGAATTCGTTTCAATCATAATGAAAAGGCCCGACTTCTCACGCAAAGACTTTCCCCCACTTTCTAAAAAACTTCTTGAGCAGGGCGAGATTGCCATTCGCAACAAACAAAAACGCGATAAAGACGCCCCCAAAAAAATTGAACCGCAGGCGCAAAAAAAGCAGAATCAGCCTGAAACAAAGACTGAAGTCAAACCTGAAAAACCGAAGAAAAAGAAGAAGAAAAAAACCAAACGTAAAGACGAGACAGATACCAGCGAAGAAGATGAAATTCTTGGACTCGATGACGAATAACCATGTTACTTGAAAAAGCCGCAATCATCTCAGCCATTCTGGTTTCATACTTTCTGCAGACCAGTGTAGACTTTTTTCGCCTGGGCATAATCAAACCTGACTTTCTATTGATATTAACTGTGTATTTTGCCATTTACCGCGGCGAATTTATGGGCCTCTGGGTTGGTTTTTTTGGCGGCCTGCTGCAAGATGTTTACCTCGGTGGAGTGGCCATACCCAATACCGAAATCGTACAGTTCTACCTTGGCACCCATGCCCTGC
>CAZHLC010000425.1:0-4537 GCA_964532545.1 uncultured Leptospiraceae bacterium
AGTTTAGTTGCACCTGGGTTATGGTCAAAGGCTTATAAGCCGACATGCAGAGACTCTTCGGCTCGCGCCTCAGAGTGACATCTCAGGTCTATTCTTGTACATCTTAACCATCGTGTGCATCTTGTTTTTTCTTCAACCGCCTTGCTGCCAGCTGCCCAGCCGTGTCGTCTAGCCGCCCAGCGGTCAGGTGAGCTTGAGAGAGTCGTTGCCGTCTAGCTGCTTACCCGTCAGGTCTTTCTCTTTTTCTTCTTAGCCGCAGGCAGAAAAATATTGTTCAGAATTAAACGATAGCCCGGCGAGTTTTTATGCAGGGCCAGGTTGGTGGGTGGGTCGCCTACCAGGTGCTGGTAGTCTTCGGGGTCATGGCCGCCATAAAAACTGAAGAACCCTTTTTTGTAAGAACCATAGATGTATTTAACACGTTTGGTTCCTAAACTCTGGCCCAGTATTAAAACACGCGGCTTTATTTTATCAATGTTAAAAGCGGTTGTCTGGCCGAGAAAACCTCTGATCTCGCGGGTATGGTTCTGGGTCAGTAAAGAGGGTATGGGGTCGATGTGGGCGTTGAACTCAAATAGAGTAAAAAAATCTTTTTGTTGAATGATGCCCTCTTTTTGGGGGTTGACGTCAATGTCTGAGAATTCATAAACATAGGGGTCAGGAAAGATCTTGAAGTTCTCAAAACCAAAGGTGGCATCGAAGTTGAGTTTCTCGTTAAAGCGCGGAGTGATGGGGGTGGCATCAAGCACCGGGTCGACAATATCGATGCCGGCGGCTGCCACCGAGATATCGAGGGTATCGGTGGCAGAGCACATGGCAAACAGAAAGCCCCCTGAGGCCACGTATTTTTGAATGGCCCGGGCCACATCACGCTTCTGATCGGCTACCCGTTTGTAGCCCAGGCTCTTGGCCATTTTTTCAAACTCGAGGCGGCGCTTCTGGTACCATTGCATGCGCCTGGCAAAGGCATAGAATTTACCATACTGGCCGGTAAAGTCTTCATGATGTAGATGCAGCCAGTCATACTTTGAGAGCTGGCCGGCTAAAACTTTTTTATCCCACAACATTTTGTAGGGTATTTTGGCATAGTTGAGCGCCATCGAGACGGCGTCATCCCACGGTTCGGTGCTGGGCGGTTTGTAGATGGCAATACGGGGGGCCTTCTCAAGATCAAGCTGGTCGACGTTTTCTTTCTGGCTCAGGGCCACAAAGCGGCTGGCTTCTTCAGCGGTGTAATTCTGCCACGAAACCCCTGCCAGTGTGGCGGCCCGCTGGTATTCTGGGGTAGCCGGTATAAGAAACGAACCACCACGGTAGTTCAGCAGAATCTTGGCTTTTTGGCCTTTTTGCAGAACCTGATACACAATGCCGTAGGCCCGCAGATGGTCTTTCTGGGCATCATCCATGGGAATGAGAAGCTGGGCCGAGAGCGGCGCACTAAAGAGTAAGAACGGCAGGGTAATGTGGCCTAGCCAGCTACGCATTAAAGACAAGTTATTTTTCATTTCTGTTTGCGCATACTATTAATTTGTCGACAGATTCAAAATATAATTGATTTTCGGGCATGCGTATTCTTTTTTCAGTTATTACTTTGACGGTTTTTTCGCTGCCCCTGGCGGCTGAAAACGCCCGCATTGCCTTCATGAAAGGCAGGGTGCAGGTGACCATGGCCGGCAAAACCACTAAGGCCCGTATTGGTATGACCCTTAAAGAGGGGGCTACCCTGACCACGAGTAAAAAATCAATGGTGCTTCTGGCCCTGAAGCGGGGGCGTCTCAAGGTACGGGCCAATACCCGACTGTCTCTTGCAAGGCTGTCTGGTCAGACAGACCTGCGGGTGAGGCAGGGCAGCGTATTTGCCAAAGTGAATAAGGGCCGGCGAAACTTCAACGTTCGCACCCCCACCGTGGTTGCCGGTGTACGCGGCACCCAGTTCTTCGTGGCCTATGGCGATAAGATTAAACAAGACACTCACCCAGAATCAATGCTCTGTGTAAACGAGGGCCAGGTTGAGGTTAATAGTATTGCCAACCCTGAAAAAAAGGTGCTGTTGAACGAAGGTGAGGGCATCGTGGTGACCCCTGGCGAGGGCCTGCCCACCCCAGAAAAACTACCGTGGATTCGTAAGTTCAACTGGAATATGGATGAAAACGCCGGTGAGGTTGACGACCAGACCTCATTAAAAGAGGCCTACAAATCAGGTTACGACATGCTTGATCAAGACTATGATTAAATACCTGCTTGCACTGTTAACTTTCTGTTCAATCGCCTGGGGCCATGACCATGTGCCCGGTGATGAGACTCACATACCCGAATACGAAACCAATGCCAGGGTGTTTGTTAAAAAAGACAAGGTCACTGGCATGGCCGAAGCCAGGGGCCGCTGGCAAGATGCAAAGCAGTCTTTTCGTTATCGTGCACTGACACTGGGGCCGTATGTACGTCTGTTTAAGAACCTAAGAGTAGGTGGCTTTTACCGGGCCCAGGCCGGCGCCCGTCACGATGCCGACTGGATCTCTGAAAACGGAAAGTGGAAGTGGCGCAACACCAATAACCGCACTGAACACCTGGCCATTGGCGATGTTACCCCCAGGGTCATGCTTGATTTTCTGCCAGGCAAACGCTGGGTTTTTGAACTGAAGAACCGTTATGAGTATAACTTCTTTAACGACCTGCAGACTTTCAGCACCAGACCTGGCCTTACCTACTTCTGGTTTCGCGGAGGCGAACCATTTGTGAATTTCTTTCTGCAGTACGAGGTTTGGTTACCATTGAACTGGTCTGACCACACAGTGTGGGAGACCTGGGTCTATGGCGGCTTTCTATTTCATGTGAATGACTGGCTGAAGATGGGGCTCTTCGGGGCCTGGCGAGAAACCCAGTGGTCAGCGACACCGAGCTTCAAACAGAAGTTTGCTGCAGGGTATGAGGGCACTGGCGCCGAGAATTCGCTTTTTATTGGTTTTAATCTGTTGTTCAGGTTTGTGCTGTAGCTTAACCCAGATAAATATCGCGCCCCAGATACGATACGTAATCTGAAAAATAGTCATCGCTGCCGGCCCGGGCCTTGCGTTCGCGGCGGGCATTGCTGTAAATAAACTGCGAGCTGTCGGTACTGTCGGCGGCATGCACCAGGTAGGCTTCGAGAAAACGGGGTTCTTCAACAGCGCCCCAGCGTTTCTGCCCCTGGTGAGAAAGCATAATGTGCTCAATTTTCAACCTGAGGTTATCATCAATTTTGATACCCTGTAGCTTCTGCTGCAGGCGGTCATAGCCCAGCAGAGTATGGCCCTTGAGTTTACCCAGGGCAGAGTGATCGATCTCAAACAGAAAAACGTATTCATCAATCTTGCCGATGTCATGAATAAAGGCCCCGGCCATTAGCAGGTCATGGTCAGCCTGCTCATATACCCGGGCATAGGTATAGCAGAGTTCAACCACATTGAGAGTATGCTCTAGCAGCCCACCGATGTAGGCATGGTGTACATAGCGTGAGGCGGGGGCCTCGAGAAATAATTTCATAAACGCCTTGTCTTTGAGAAAAGAGAGGCATAACTGTGACAGCGCTGGTTCTTTGATTTTTTCAAGGTAGCCCTTGAGTTTGCGGTAGAGCTCGCGGCGATCGTGGGGGGTGCGCTTCCAGAAGCGTGAGAGATCCCAGTCGGGTTTGTCATCTTTTTCGATTTTTAACAACCTTAACTGCAGAACATTCTGGTATTCTTCAATGATGCCCGAGACTTTGACCACCACACCCTCTTGCAGCTGGCCCTGAATTTTTTTCAGGGCATTCATATTCTCAAAAAACACCGCGGGCAGATGCCCGGTTTTATCGGCCAGTAGCAGACGTAGATAGGGTTTATTCTTTTTACCCACATTGAGATGCAGCTTCTTCAAAAGAAAGTGGCCCTCTTCAAGCAGGCCCTGCCTTATATCTTGAATGTATGGGGTTCTAACCAGATCTAAACTATCCATAAAGTCTACCAAGCTCTTTGCCGGCGATTAACAGAACCAGACCGGCAATCAGGTTACAGCCCAGATAGGCCCCCAGGGCGCCATATCGGCCCTGGGTATAGAGAACCTGGGCTTCAAGAGTAAAGGTACTGAATGTGGTGAGACCGCCCAGAAAACCCACGGTTATCAGTTCTTTAACAAAAACATTATCAAGATAGCGGTGCATCAGTAGAATCGAGGTAATACCGATGAGAAAGGTTCCCAGTAGGTTGGCCATTACTGTGCCGAGGGCAAAGCCCTCGATCACCCGGTTATTCAAGGCCACAGACAGCAGGTAGCGGGCCAGAGCACCGCTGCCACCACCCACAAAGACCAGCACATATTTGAGCATCAGTTAGATGCGCCGCCTTTTTAAGATGGTGTCATTGCGTGAGGGCTCACGGTTTTCGGGGTAGTCAGTGTTATAGTGCAGGCCACGGCTTTCTTCGCGCTGCAGGGCCGAGCGTACGATCAGCTGCGAAACCAGAATCTGATTACGCAGTTCAAGTACTTCACGACTGGGTATTGTTCGCTGGTAGAAATCAAT
>CAZHLC010000426.1:0-4522 GCA_964532545.1 uncultured Leptospiraceae bacterium
TACCGTTTGTATTTTCAGGTTGGTTATTCTTTCGGCCTGTAACAGAAATGCGCTGTAAATCACCAGGGCGGCCACCGGTGGTATGGCCCTGAACGAAGGAAAACTGAATTGGGCATTGATAAAAAATCCGGTCAGGGCAATGGCCAGCGCGGCTAACAGTAAGAAACCCGGCTGGCCGCGGGCCTTAAGCAGGGCCCGAATCATTTGCAGAGTGGCGAGGCCAATAATACCCAGCACCAGCAGCAACCCTATGAGGCCGCCCTCGGCCATGGCCTGTACCAGATCATTGTGAGCAGAGTAATGATTTTTACGAATATCTATACCGGGGTCTTTTTCGCCGGTTGCCACCGTGGCCGGGTAGAAGATTCGAAAGTTGTTGAGGCCTACGCCCTTAACGAGGTTTGTTTTAAAGATACCAAGGGTATTCTGCCATAAAACCAGGCGCACCTTGCCTGATTTTATTTCACCGGTGTAGGCTGATGAAGCGGGGGTCTCAGTAGGCAGGGCCTTTTGAAATTTGGCAGCGCTACCCAGCCAGCGCAGGCTGAAACCATCAGGCCCAAGGTGGGCAAACAGTGCCATAACAGCGAGGGCGGCAAGCAGTGGGCGGGCATTCTTCTGCAGAATGGTGAAGCCCTTGTACACCAACAATACTATAACAAACAGAGCCAGCTCAACAATGGTCGCCAGCTGGGCGGCCCGGGTATTTGTATAAAGAAGAAAGATCAGCATGCTGGCCGCTGCCCCAAGATGCAGATAGTTCTTCTGCTGATCTTTTTCGGTTAAGAATAACCCAAGGGCCACTGGTAGGGCCAGCACCACAAGGTGGGCTGCCATGTTACGGTTACCAAAGGTGGCTGCCGGTGGGGCCGCCTGATCGGGCCACTGCAGCTGCAGCAGATCTTGCCCGATGCCCAGAACCGCATTGGCACTTATGGCCATGGTAAATAGAAAAAGCAGATTGCGCAGCCCTTCTTCTTGCTCATAAATCTGCAAAACCAACAGGGCAAATAGCAGACAGGCCAACCAGTGCCAGCCCTGGGCCAGGCTGAGGTAGGGGTCTCTGGCCCACATACTTGAGAGCAGGCTGAACGCAACAAAAGCCAGAACTAGCGCAAGTGAGAAATCAAATCTGATTGAAGCTGGTTTTTTCAGCCATAGCCAGGCAGTAAAAAGGCCCAGGCTGCCCAGCTGCAGCAGCAGCCTTTTTGACAGGTCGGTGCTGTCGTACAGCAGGGGCAGAACAAACACACAGGCAGCAAACAGCAGCCAGGCTGACCATTTCTGAAAATCAAAACTCTGCCTTGCCATGGTTTGTCAGATTGGGGGAAAATTGCACGCCGTCGATATCTTTTGTGCTGACAGAGCCAAAAATAGTGTGAGACATAACAAAAAAGTGTGCTTATAAATCACGGTTTTCACCGATATTGGTGGTAGTATGTATTTCTTTGATAATGGCCATTTTGGTAAGACCCAGTTCATGCTTGAAAAAGCCATGGATACTGCCATTGTGCGCCGTAAGGTGATCGCCGATAATATCGCCAATGTTGATGTTCCTCATTTTAAACGTTCACATGTGACTTTTGAGGCCCAGCTGCGCCGGGCCTTAGATTCAGAGAAGCATGTTCGTATGAATGAAGTTCCGGCAAAAATGACTCATTCAAAGCACATGCCGTTTTTTAAGTCTCTAGATTACCGCAAAGTTGGTATTCGCTCTCATATTGATTATCTCTCGACCATGCGTAATGATGGCAACAATGTTGACGTTGAGCATGAGATGAGTCTGGCCCTGAAAAACCAGCTGCGTTACCAGGCTCTGTCACAGAAAATCAATTCAAACTTCAGAACCATGAACATCGTTATGAGGCCAGGGCAGTAATAAATGTTCGCCGCCATTAACATAGCCTCAACCGGTTTAAGCGCCCAGCGCTTAAAGATGGATGTCATCGCCAACAATATTGCTAACGCGACTACCACCCGCTCAACTGAGGGCGATGGCCCATATAAAAGAAGAAGAGTGATTATGCAGCCCATTAATCTGCGCACCCGCTGGAAGTCGCCGGTTTACCCCTTTGGTTTACGAACCGGCGAGGGCAAGGGCGTTCGTGTGGTAAAAGTTGAACGAGATGAGCGCCAGCCCGTTCGGCTGGTCTACGACCCCGGCCACCCCGATGCCGTTAAAATTGGGCCCCAGAAGGGGTATGTGCAGTACCCCAATGTAAACCCGGTTACCGAGATGGTTGATATGATTGCAGCCACCCGGGCCTATGAAGCAAATGTACAGATTATTCAGGGCGACAAAAGTATGTTTAATGCAGCCCTGCAAATAGGTAGGTAATTAGAAGGAGTTACATTTGGTTAGAAAGCGGCGATTGCGAAAAACCGGGGTATTAGCGAATTTAGCAAAAATTAAGTATATGGCAGAAAAATCACGTAGAACATCAAGGGCTCATTGGCCAGTTAATAACCTTCAGGGGTTTTTTTATCCCAAAGGGCTATTATATAAAAAGATGTTGACGTAAAAAATCAAGGTTATATAAAGGGGTTACGATATGGAACTATTTACCCATATTCTTCCACAAAACATGGTGAAAGGCGACATAATTCGCCTAAATACCAGCCGGCAAGGGCATTGGAATACTGAGATGCCTGGCAAGCGGCCTGAGAGCGCGCCCACCAATTTTGGTGAGGCGTTGAATCTGGCTCTGGGCAAGGTCAATGACCAACTGGTCTATGCTGACGATCTGGCCCAGAAGATGGTGGCAGACCCCAGCTCGGTGCAGGTGCATAATATGCTGATTGCGCAAGAGAAGGCCCGTATGTCTCTCACCTTTACCAAAAATGTGGTAGATTTGGCAGTAAAAACATATCGAGAATTGAGCAATTTAAGATAAGATAAAGAAAACAGATAAGCCCCTGAAATAAGGGGCAGCCCAATTCGAAAACGTATTCTGACCAACGGGAACTCTGTTTGACTGAAGTGGGTGTATGAGCACCCATTCAGGGAGAGAGAAATGCCTGATTGGAAAAAAATTTTAGATCAAATCAAAGACTTATTCGGTAAGCTAGATATGACCCGTCGTATTATTCTGGGGGTCATTGTTTTGGCGCTGGTTGGCGCTCTGGTTGTGGTGGGCAGTGTTTCATCAGATCAGGGGCAGGCGGTGCTCTATAAAAATCTTGAAGCCAAAGATTTTGCTGCCGTAACCACTAAGCTCGATGAGGGTGGTTTTAATTATTCTACTTCTGGTACCAGCACCATCTATGTAAGCCCAGAGTTGCGCGACCGGGTGCAGATGTTTCTGGCTAAAGAAGATGCTATACCAAAGGGCGTTAAGGGTTTTGAGCTTTTCGATGAAGCAGAGTGGACAGAGACTCAATTCGAAAAAGACATCAAGCACCAGCGGGCCATGGCGGGCAGTCTAACCAAGGCCATTCAAACTCTCAAAAACGTCGAGTCGGCAAAGGTGAATATTGCCTTCCCTCCCGAAGAGTTGTTTCAAGACAAAGTTCAGCCAGTAACGGCCGCTATCATTCTGAAGTATTCGGCCGGGGTAGCAGAGCTTGAGAAAAAAGAAATCATGGGTATCGAAAAGCTGGTATCGCGCTCAATACCCGGCCTGAAAAAAGAAAACATCTCAATTGCCGGCCCTGATGGCACCATACTTAATGACTTTGATACCAAGGTGGGCAACGAACAGTGGGAGCTTAAAAAAATCAAAGAGCGCCTGAAGATTCGCGAGCAAGAGCGGGTGCGCCTGCTGGCTGACATCAAACGCGGCCTCAATAACTTTTTCACTGACGATCGTTATGATGTGGTTCGCCTGGGCATGCGCTGGCGTTGGGATGAAATCGTCGAAAAGAAAAACGAAGTCACTCCGGTGGTGATGACCCCCGACGACCCCCGTACCCCCTATAGTGAGAGGGTTGTGAAAGACTCGCTGACCGTATCTGAAAAGAAAACCACTGAATCTTTTGAAGGCAACGGTTTTACCCCCGAGGGCCCTTCTGGTACCGAGCCCAACATTCCCCCCGGTTACAAAGACCGTGATTACCAGAAAGCCCGGTATAAAAAGACCGAAGACATTAAAAATAACGAGTTTAATAAATCTGAAAAAGATATCAAGAAACAGCCCTATGAGCTAGAGCAGCTGCAGCTGGCCATTGTGTTAGACGGCCGCTGGGAGAATCTGGGTGAGTTTGAAGACCCGGTCAAGGGGTGGATGTATAAGCGCAAGTACCACGCCATTACCGAAGAAGACAAACGTAAGGTTGCCGACCTGATGAAGAGCGCCATGGGTTTTGACGTGGCCCGCGGTGATAAGATCAGCGTAAAAGAAATTCAAAAAGACCGTACTAAGCAGTTTAATGAAGAAGATGAAGCCCTGCGCAGCGAAAAGCGTATGCGCAAGTTGCTGCTTGGTACTCTGATTTCATTACTTGTTCTTGCTGTGGTTATTGTGATCTGGCAGGCCATCAAGCGCGAGATTGAGCGCCGCCGTCGTCTGCGTGAAGAAGAGCT
>CAZHLC010000427.1:0-4521 GCA_964532545.1 uncultured Leptospiraceae bacterium
ATCACCAGCAGGCCCTGCGCTATCGCTCGGTGAAAATGAGCGAAGAAGTGTATGTCAACAAAGACCGTTTGGCCCTGCTACCCTCTGATGACAAAAGCCGTGACTTTGCCATCAGCTATCGCTCTGCCAAAGCTGAACTGAAAGAAGGCCAGAAAAAAGAGCGCCTTCTTTATGAGCAGCAGATGATCGTGCTTGATGGCATGGTGCAAAATGGCTATGCCTCAAACAAAGAATTAATAGATGCGGCCAAAGAGCCCGGGCCAACCACATCGGCCCTCGAAAAAATCAGACGCAAGAATAAAGAGCTACTCGACAGAATTCGCAGGCAAAATCAAAATGCACTGAAAGAGCAGCTCGAGAGAAACCGTCGCCTGCTAAAGGGGCAACGCGAAAAAAATAAAAAACTCTTAGAAAGCTTTAATGAACAGAAGAAGCTCTACAAAAATCAAGAGGTCGTCTATAACAAAGAATCTTCTGATTTTCTGGTTAATACCGCAAACCTCACCAAAGACATCGAGAACGCTATTAAAGAGCGCCAGAAGGTATTGAACAAAAAGGTTCTTTATAAAACCAGTTTTAACCAGACCCTGCTGCATGACTACAGCCAGAACAGACAATTCACCGCCTATGCTAACCTGCTCGAAGTCGCATCACGCCTTGACCCCTCTGACCCAAGTATAACGTACAACCTGGGTGAAGAATACCGCACCTCACAGCTGCGAGGCCGGGCCATTGATTCGTTTGAGAATACCCTCAAAGTTAATCAGCGCGCCGGGGCCGGCAAGAAACTTGATGATGACAAGATCAGCCACGTGCATATGTCACTGGGCGGCCTCTACCACGCAAAAAATCACTTTGTCTTTGCCGCACGCAACTACCGTCAGGCTCTCGATAAGGCCAAACCCGGCCCTCGCAAAGAAAACCTTACCTACCAGCTTGCCCGTCTGCATGTGCAAAGAACCGGCAATTTTCGTACTGCCGAAAAACTGCTTACCGAGTTTCTAGATCCCCTTGAAAAACGTAACCCTACTGACCCAGAAGACCGTTCTAACTGGGTCAAAACCCGCTTTCAAAGCTATAAGTTGCTCTCTACAGTTTACCTGAAGACCAGCAGGCCTACCAAAGCCGGTCAAGCCCTGGCTGCAGCCAAAAAAGCCCACGAAGATCTTGAGACCATGATTAATGAACAGCGGGCTAAAATTGGTACCGCCTATCGTGAAATGCAGCAGAGCAAAAAGCCCCTGCTAGATGAAACTCTTGACAAAGAGTTAAGTGCTTATTATCGCAAACGTGCGATTTATGATCGCGAAAAGACTTTTCTGGGCAGCCTTGAAGCCATTCGCAACAGCCTGCCCCTGAGAAATGTCTATTTTGGTCTGGCACGCTTCTATGAAGACAAACAGAACATTCGAGCTGCCATCGATACGTACCGTGAAGCCGAACTCAAAGGCATCGCGCCCGATCAGGCCAGACGGCAAATGAAGAGATTAAGTCGCAGGTAAACTTTATGCAGATTAAAGTTCTTTTTTCAGACGTCGACGGTACTCTTACCGACGGTCGGCTCTACTATTCACAAGATGGTGAAACCATGAAGGTGTTTCATGTGCACGATGGTTATGGCATTAAACACTGGGTCAGCCTGGGCAATGCTTTCGGGGTGATCTCGGCCCGAGACAGCAAACCATTGCGTTCACGCCTGAAAGAGCTGGGTGTCGATACCTTCGCTCTAAAAATCGACAACAAACTGGCATGGATGGAAAACTGGCTGGCAGAGAACAACTATGAATGGAAGAATCTGGCCTATATCGGTGATGACATTACCGACCTGCCTCTGTTAAAAAAATGTGGCTTCAGTGCAGCACCCAATGACGCAGTGAATGAAGTACGTGAAAGCGTTCATTACCTCTGCCACCAGCGCGGCGGTAATGGTGCTGTGCGCGAACTGATTGAACGTTTACTGATTCTGCAATAAAAAAAGCGGGAAAGACTTTCCCGCTTTTCATTTAAAAGGCTTTTAAACTTCTATTTGATTAAGCTTGAGTAGCGCCAGCATCGCCGCCAGCAGCTTCTTCGCCACCTGAAATCTGATTTCTCAGATTGGTTACGAAATCTACAGCCTGGTCAATAGTGGGTTTAACTTGAGCATAAGCTTCTTCGGTTCGGTTTTGAACCTGGGCCTGCAGGTCTTGCAGTGAAGCCAGTGACTCTTCAACAAACTTTTTTACCTGGGTTGAACGGTCATCAGTAGCCGACTCACCTTTAGTGATCAGTTCGTTAATTTCTCCCTGTACTTTAGTTACAGCATCTTGTAAACCTTCGTCAGCATTCTTAACGGCGCCGATAGCCAGGTTAACTATCTTATTCAGAATCTCTTCCATTTGTAATCTCCTACGCTTTTCTTCAGGTCTGGTTGCGTTTACCAAATTCCCTTGCGAATAAGAGACACTGTTTGTGCGGCGCACAAGCCGTAAAGCTCATTTTATATAAAAAATGTACTATTTTGATTCGAGAGTGGTCACACCATCCCAATTGGGGGGAAGTTTAACCCCGATGACCCGGCGGTTCTGGTCGACTTCAAACAACGATTTGCAGCGCTTCAGCATGATGGTTAATACCCCGTCATCAGGGTTCTTCTCTTTGAGGGCCTTAAAGGCCGAGTAGGCTTCTTTAATATTGCCCGCAAGAAACTGCCCCAGGGCCATTTCATAGTCTTCTTTGAACTGTTTTTTCAAACGACTCACAGGGTCACTGCCAGTGATCAACTCATACATGGTTACCGGGGTGTTCTTGCCCTTTACTCTTACGGTATCAAGAAATCTATATGAATAAGCCTCTTCATCAGGATTATATATTCTTTCGAGGGCGGCCTTGCTGAAAATAGTTTTGCAGCCATAGTGCTTGGTAAGACTCTCGAGGCGCGCCGTCAGGTTGACCACGTCTGATAACACCGCGGCTTCGAGGCGGTCTTCAGCGCCCATAACACCCAGCATAGAAGTACCCGAATTAACACCTACACCAATGCTGATGGCAACTTCACCCCGGGCCGCCCGCTCACGGTTGATCTGATCAAGTTCTTTGTGAATATCCATCGAGCAGAGCAGAGCATCATCAGCACTTTCAGGAAAGGCCGCCATAATGGCATCGCCCAGGTAGGTAATAATAAAACCTTCGTGGCGCCGAATAATCGGTGCAATGCGCTTAAGATAGCCATTGACAAAGGCCAGTAGCTGGTCAGGGGCAAACCCCTCAGAGAGTGAAGTATAAGAGCGCATGTCTGTGAACAGAATGGTGAAATCTCTTTTTATGGCGTCGCCAAGGCTGACTGTGCTGAAGTCAGATTTTCCCAGAAAGTTCAGAAAATCTTTAGGAATGAAGCGCTCTATAGCGGCATTATACTCGCGCCGCGAGCGCACCATGCGGTTAAATGAATCAATCAATGAACCCAGCTCACCAGTGGCTTCACGGTCGATCATAACTTTGTAATCGCCCTCTTCAAATTTTTTGAGAGCAATGGCCAGATCATGTACCGGGTTGGTGATGCGCCCGGCCATATAAAACACCATCATCATAATCGCGCTGAGAATTATTGCACCATAGATGATAAATCGCAGCAGGTTATTCAGTAGAGAAGCAATTTCAGCCTCAAGCGAAGTGATTTGTTCAATCACAGCACTTACATCAACGCCCTTCTCATTCACCCCAGATGACACCGGTATGAGCATACGAACTTCTTTGTCGTATTGCTTTGTAAAAGTGCGGTTGTCGTTGAGAGCCAGCAGGTACTCTGCGCCCTGCACTGTCTCGCCGATCTTAGCAGGTTCTGAGCTGTGAGTAATTTTCTTTTCTTTAGAAATGATTGAGATGAGCTTAACATTTTTGCGCTCAATCTTGATAGCCGCCAGCATGCTGCCAATCTCTGCCGTGTTCTGCAGGGCCAGATTAATGGCCAGAATGCGGGCTGCGCTTACTGATTCTGCCAGGGCATGATCAAACAGCTCTGATTTTGTGGCTTGATAGTTATAGACAGTTATGAAAGTAAACGGAATCACAAAAATAACGAAGATGCCGAGCATCATGTAATAGCGCAGTCGCCCGGTTGTGCTGAAAGTCTCTTCGCCCGAATTTGCCACCAATCTAGAGTCTGCAGATGAGATGCATTGTCAAACTTAAGGCAGATTTGAAGTATCAGTGAATTGGCTGTATTTGCCGATAATTGAATATGAAAATACGGGCTGCACTGCTGCTTTTGCTGATTGTGCCAGGAATTCTTCTGGCCTGGCCACCCCGTATGCGCCTTGATTATTACTATGACCAATCAGGTATGTATACCAAATTCTCAGACTGGATACCCAAACGCCTTCACCAATGGCACCCCAAACATGTTGAAGACTTTTTTCTGCTCTATAGTCTGAAGCAGATTTATGGTGAAGAAAAGCTGCGCCGCAATCTGTTTTTTCTGAAAATTGCTCTGCAGCGACGCTTCAGGCACCCCAGCCAGGCCCTTTGCAAAATCGAAACGAA
>CAZHLC010000428.1:0-4509 GCA_964532545.1 uncultured Leptospiraceae bacterium
GTCTGCTTCGCCAGTCGGTGCAGCTTGACCTAGTCTGCCTGATCGTTCGCATTGATGCCACGATCAGAGACCCACTGCCAGGTGGTAGAAAACATTATTAAATCTCCTCAAAAAGCTAATACTAAATTAATCAGCTTTTCACACCTATATCATACAAAACCCGGGGGTGCCCAACAAGACAAATCGAGCTGCAAACGCTAAATGGCCAGCTTATTTAGCCAAAAAGCTTAGATTAGGGCAAGTGTGTGATTCAGATGAGGAAGGAAAAACCATGAAAAGAACTCTTGCAATCTTAATAATAAGCGCGGCCCTGTTACACTGTAGTGCAGAAGAAAACAAACAAAACAGCGATGTACTGACCAGCAGTGACTTACAATTCAGCGTTTCAGGTAAATCAGCCTGGGGAACCGCAGGCGACCAGGTCTGCCTTGATCTTGATTCAAGCTTCTACTGCGACGGCGAAGAGCCGGCCACTACCCTGAAGGCCGATTTAACCTACACAATTTCAACACCGGTGGTTTCAAATTTGTCTCATGTGCTGGTTAATGCCACCGATGGCGGTGATCCCAATACCACCATTGTAATGGCCAGTGTGCAGGGCCGCATGTCTTACGTGAGCATTCTCACCACCTATGTAAATCTCGAGCTTGAGAAAGACCAAACTCTAACCCTTGATCAGGCCATTGAAAAAGTGCGCAACCGCTTCGACTTGCCGGCTGGTATTCAGTTTGTACCCAGCGTAGACACCATTCAGCCCGGCCAGGCCGGTGCCACCTTCACCCTGGCGCAGAAAATTAGCGGCAAGCAGCAGCTGAGTGTACCCACCTCAGAAGAGCTTCAGGCTATCGACAGCAACGAGGTGCTACGCCGGGCAGAAAACGCTCTCAAGGGCGCCCTGATTGGCACTGCGGTGGCGATTGTACTGCCACCTGCGCTGGCCACTTATGTGGTTTACCAGTTCTTCGTTTATGGCAACATCAGGCCCTTTGCCACCTGCTACCCAGCCAACGCCGCCGGTAAAATTCAAATCTGGTTCACCTGGAATGGGGAACGCGGTATAGATGGCATCACCCACGATGCTTGCTCATGCAAGAAATATCTGTGGGGCCCTAATCGTCATAGCAGCTGCGACCCCCTGTTTGGCCTGTCAAAAACCACCATTGGCCCATCGAGCTTCACCTACCAGCAGATGACAGACTATGTGAATAACAAGCTGGCCCTCGATGAATACAGCCGCAAATTCAAGGTGCAGGCCGCTTATCAGGCCATCAACATCGATGAGTTTAAAGAAAAATATGCCGAAGCCCTCTCAACCGAAGGCCTGGCTGCCATGCTGAGTAACGGCATTACTCTGATCAGCAACTACTTCAAGAGTGCCTACAGTAACCTGACCAGCTATGAAAAAACCCGGGCCAAGACCCGCACCCTTTTCAATGAGCTGTTTAAGATCAAATCAGCAGTTGAGCTGCCTGCCGCTCTTCTCAGTGCTGCCGGTACAGACAGCTTTAATACTTCAATCTCAGCTTACTTTACTGCCTGTTCAGCTATCAGCGACACCTGTAAGATACCCTTTCATCATGCAGACCCGGTGGTGGTAGAAAACGCAGATATAAACAACAGCGTTACTATCACTGGCAAGTTTGAATATGGCTTCACCAAATATGGTGCGGCCCGCAAAGACGCTACTGCAGAAAAAGTGGCAGCCTTCTACATCGATGTAGATGCCACCACCCCCACGTGGAAGTCTTTCGGCACCAGCACTACGAGTGCCTCAAACGAAACCAGCGGTATCTTCGCCACTGGCGGGGGCAACATCACTTTCGAGCTACCGGCGGCTGACAAAGTAGCCGGTCATACCTATCTGGTTAAGATGGTGCTTTTGGCCGATGGCTCAGAAGTCTTGTCTCAAATTACTCTCAAATCTAATTAAGAACCCTGGCCCGGTCGAAAGACCGGGCCTTTATTTCTCTGAATTCGTGCCAATGTGTAAGGGAATACTTCCTTCAATTTTATGGTAGGTCTTATTTCAAAGAAGCTTGTCGGATTGCTCTGATTAAAGGTTCTTTTTAAGCATTTTTCAGAGCCTCGGTTAGCACTCTATGTCCCGATTCCATTTCCATGATCAGTGTATTTAATAAACCCACAGTTCTACCTTTGGCCTTATTCATTACCGATGTGACTCTTGGTAGTTGATTCATTTGAGTCCGAAATTCGATTACACCCTCGAGGCCTTCTTTCAGGCCGGTATCCATTTCCATTACTGTTTTCATGAATTCTTCCCGATCTAAAGCTTCAAAGTCATTTAGGATGTTTGATACCTTGCTGATCCCATCAACTCCTTGACCAAATGTTTCTTTAAAGATGGGAATTTGGATATTAAGAATATCAGCGAATTCATTCATATCCTGAGCTACCCTACTTGTTATAAGATGGTACCTGGATAGATCATTTGAACCATGAGAATCATGAATCTCCAATGTTCGATCATGGAGCCCTTTGGTCAGATCTTGAGTCGCTAGTCCTATTCGAGTGATTACTTCAGTTGCTTTCGTAAAATACTCTTCGATAACCGGAATCAAATCTAATAAACCCTCTTCCCCATCATCTTCGTGAATTTCTTCATGCAAACGTTGGGAGATTTTGCTCTCATTGAGGCCAAACCATTTCTTTGCTTTCTTGTTCAAGTGAATTCGAAGTGTTCGTTCGAACTCAGATGTACTGCCAAAGCTCCAATGCAAAGTACCTATTTCACCCAACTTCTTTTTGAATTCATTGATTTTTGCCAATTGCTCCAAATCGATTTCAGAGAGCGGACCATCGCTCATATGCTCGGTTAAACTCTTCTTCGGTCCCAGAGGCTGCCCTTCCAGTAGGAGTTCCGAACCTTGCACACATAATTCCAAGGAAAATATCATAGTCGACCGGGATCTGTTTGTTTATTACTGCCTGGGGATCAACATCAATCCCAGGTTGTGCATCGGTCTCCCATTTAATTACATTAAATGCTAGTTCGTGATAATCTTTCAAAGTTTTATTAATCTCGGATACCACAATGTCAACCGCCTTGCGTTCCTCGGCAACATCGCCTGGTGATGCGACAAAGATATTAATCTCAGTAATTCTTCTGGGCATTATCCCATGTATAAGGAAATACCTTTGGGTAAAGGAAAAAACACAAACTATCTAGGACAAAAAGTTACCCCAGGCTGCCGAAACAGCCCGGGGTAGAGATTTAATAGGTGTGTTCTACATAAAAATAGAAACCAAATTCTTCGTCGCTGAAGCCGAAGTCGGCCAGCACAATGGTCGTAAGGTTCCAGGCCATGCGGCCGCCCGCGCCATAACCAAAGCGATACCGGCTATTTTCTTTACTGATGTCTTCGAAACTGTCATAGACTGTGCCAATATCAATAAAGGGGGCCAGCATGAAGGCCAGCTTTTGATCAAGTATGGTGGCCTTAAAAAGAGTAGTTCGAATTTCAAGGGTGCCGGTGGTGATTACCGGTGCCAGAAAACGTTTCTGTCGAAAGCCCCGGCCCGACAAGCGCCCGCCGAACATGCCGGTTATCTGCTTGTCGGTAAGCAGCGATGTGCTCATGGCATAGAAGGGGGTGTCGCCAAAGTGTGAAACAAACATCAGCCTGCCGGCAAAGACTGCGGGCAGGGCCTTAATGGGCTGGTAATAAAACCTGGGGGCAAAATTGAGGCGCTGGTATTCGAACTCAGAACCCAGCTCTTTTAAGTGAAAATTTCCCGTGAGATCTATGAAGACGCCTTTAGTGGGGTTGGGTTCGAAGTCGCGTGTGTCGATAGCGAAGCCGGCAATCAGAGCGTTGTTGTAACCCCCATTGAAGCCCCGAATCTTACCAGCTTCAAAATCTTCACGCAGCTTGGTCTTCTGGCTCACGGCGTTTAAGGTGCCTTTACCATTAGCCACTTCAATTTCGGTGAAGCTATAATCGCGCACGGTGTAGAATGAAATCTGGGCACCGGCCTGGGCGCGAAAGATGCCCCCAAAAAAGTCACGCTCGAGGCTGCTGGTGTGCGAATACCTTTCAAGAAAGAAGTTATAATAGCGGGCATAACTGAAACCCTGTGAATCAACTTTATTGGCCTCGGCCATCAAAGAAGTCACACGTTTGAAGCTGCCCTGACCTGGCAGGGTCAGCCGACCCAGGGTAGAGGCGTCTGAGCCGAAATAATTGGCATTAGTCACCCGGGCAAAATCGGTCATGGCCCGGTAGCGAAACAGGCTACTGAATATATAGGGGGCATCGTAGTTAATGCCACCACCCATCAGCCCCAGGGTGCTGGCATAAGCCCCTATGATGATGCGGTGATCGTAGGGCCGATATGAAAAGAGCGGCTCTTCTTTTTGACCATTAAAGAAGATACCCATAACGCCCACAGCCCCGACCCCCACATCAGGGCTTGAAAAGGGGCCAACCACGCCGGTTATGTTTACATTCTCACGCTTGTTTTTCAGAGTAAATGGATTGAGAGGGTTCT
>CAZHLC010000429.1:0-4475 GCA_964532545.1 uncultured Leptospiraceae bacterium
GAGCGGCCGAGGCATGCCCGAATATCTGCTCAGCGAGGCTGAACGTAAGCGCCTTAGCAGCAAAGGTGCAGTCTTTGATTCAAACCGGGGTTTTATTGAAGAGCTGTCGCGCCATCGTTTTATTAAAAACGAACGTCGCAAGAGCCGGCGCTCTGTGAAAATCGATGGCCAGCGCTATCGCCTTGATATTGAACGCCGTATTTTAGAACCATCGCCCTTTTTATTCGGGGTCAAGCTGACTCTGACCAATGCCGCCGGCAAAAGTGCCACCATGAAGGGTATCATTTCGTATTACGATCTGTTAGAAAACTGACTCTATATGCGCAGGTGAATATAGCCCTGCCATAACCTGCTAGAGTTGCCAGCCTTATCACAGGCCCTGACCCAGAGAAGGTGCATTTTACCATGCTGGTAGGTGTCTCTTAGACCTTTAAATCCCGTAGGTATAAAAATACCTTTGCGGTCATTGTCATAGTAAATGCCCCAGCCCCTCATCTGGCCCCGGTTGAGACGCTCACCGTTTACAAAGACCTGAATGCTGCCCTCATCAATACCAAGGCCTTTATCAACAATACGCAGCAGAAAGAGGTCTTGCTCAAGTGGGCCATAAATATTGGGATAATGAAACGTGGGGGCAGCCACATCATCGGCCAGCATAAAAGTGCCGCCCCATTTCAAAGTACCACGGTAGGCCCCGCTTTTATACTTGGCCTTGAGGTCTTTACCCCAGGCGTTAAAAACAGCCCGTCGCCTCAGTCTGCGTGAACGAAAGGCATAACTTAACTGCCCCCGGTTGCCCCCGTTTGACCAGACAATGCGATAGGCTTTTGAAATCTTTTTCAAATGGCCAGGCGTCTTTTTTTTATAGGGTACAATTTCAAGGCGGGCCTTGCGGCGTAGATAGGGTGTAGTCACTGACAACAGACCGGCTGTAACAGTGTGAGCCCGACCAGCAGCCAGGTTGTACTTTGGCCTCACCCAGGTGGGCCGCTTGCCCTGTTTTTTAATCAGGTTAATCTTACCTACAGAAATATTTCCCTGCCCATCAATCACCACAACATCAAGAATGTGCACACTGTTCAGCTTGAACCCGCTGGTATCGAGGTAACCATTGTAGCGGGCCTCTTTGACCCACGAGGGCAGCCTCGGCACCCGCTTACCCCGTGGCCTGCCCCCAAACATTTTATAGGCATAGCGGGCCGGGTAAAAGCCTGTCATACCCCGGTCATAGACCCGCGAGCCCCAGTATTTTTCATGGCTTTTAATTCGATCAAAGTTTACATGAAAAATGATTCTACCATTGATTAACAGAATGATCTGTGTTACCCCCAGACGGTTGCGGGCATTGGCGGTATCAACCGCATCAACCTTGAAGTAGGTGGTACCATCAATGTACATGTTATGCGGGCAGAGATACACAGACTCTGTTTTGAATCGCCTGCTTTTAGACTGAGCTCTGATTAACTTTGCATTAGCTGACTTTTTAAATTTGCATTTCTGCCAAGTGCGTTTGTTTTTAGGCATGGCCTTGCCGGGGGTATAAACATAGAACTTCTGCAGCCGTGGCGGTTCATAATCAAAGCGCTTCACATGTTTCAGGGGGTTCAGGCGGTGGCCTGAAGGGTCCCACAGTTCGAAGTGCAGGTGGCTGGGACCGCTGCCCCGCTCACCGGTATAGGCCACGTGATCAGCCTGCTTCACTGGTAAGTATCCCCGGGGAAAAGTCACGCTGAAGTATTGGTCAAGAGCCATGAGTCTGAAAAGATTCCAGCCTGTTGCCAGGCTGTGTTTATCAGACATATGATTAAGATGACCATAAAGTGAAGTCGAACCCCCACCATGCCTGAGATAAAGGGCCTTGCCGAACCCCCTCTTCCAGTGCCAGGGGGCCCCAGTAATTTTGTGCACGTAGCCATCAGCCATGGCCATAACCGGCAGATTGTTCAAGCCGAAGGTACGGGCATCAACGCCCAGGTGCAGAAGATTGCCCCGGTATTCAGAAAAAGAGCCCGAAAGTCTGGGCAACAGCGGCAGGGGAAAAATATATTTGCGTTTTGATTTAAAACCGGCCAGATGTTCTACAGCTTGCAGGGGAACCATAAACTGCAGCAGTAGAATTGTCATCAACAAAGCGCGCACTTAGTTGTTTATCGGCCTATGTAGGGGGCCGATATAATGCTTTTCAGACTGTCTAAATCAGCCATTGTCGCACCCCTGTGCAGGCCACTGCTGAAAATTCTTCTAAACCAGTTTCACCCGGCTACCTGCAGGCCTTTAAAGATATCACCAAGTTGCGTCTCATACTGGTGGTAGCATTTTCTGGCTTTGTGGGCATGGTGATGAGCCGGCGTGATCTGCCCCAATGGCATGAGGCCGTCTGGGTAATGGCACTGCTCATTCTTTCAGGCCTGGCCGTTTCGGTACAGAATAACCTGCTTGATACTGAAATCGACGCCAAGATGGGTCGCACCGCCGGCCGCAACGACGCTATTGAAATCTTCGGCCGAAGGGCCCTCTGGCTGGGCTCATCGTTTGCTCTGGCAGTGGCCCTGGCAATCGCCTTCATTCTGGTATCGATTGAAGCGGGGCTGCTTCTGGTGGTGGCCATTATCTCTTATGTAATCTGGTACACTCTGTTTCTTAAACGTAAAAACCCCTTCGGGGTAATTCTCGGTGGTATACCCGGTGCCATGCCGCTGTTGATCGGCTCTTATGCAGTCAGCGGCCGCTTTGCCATTGATGTCTGGCTGTTGTTCTGGTTGATGATGCTCTGGCAGCCCCCCCATTTCTGGGCGCTCAGCCTGCACATCAAAAGCGAATATGCTGAGGCAGGTGTACCCGTGTTGCCCGTGGTCTTTGGCAACCAGTACACCAAGATCTTTATTTACCTGTATGCCTTCAGTCTGCTGCCGGTTTCACTGGCCCTCTACTGGCTGGCCGGTTATGGGGTGATCTATATGCTTGCCGCTGTAGTGCTGGCTGCCTACTATCTGACTATAACCTACTTCAGCATCAGCCGCTCTGAAAAATACAAACGCTCTTTCTTTGCCTCGCTAATCTATATTACAGGTTTAAAAATCGCGATTCTGGTGGATATTTTACTGTGAACTGGCGTGACACAATTCTTGAAAACCTCAACCCACCCCAGGCAGAGGCAGTTGAACACACCGACGGCCCGGTGCTCATTCTGGCCGGTGCCGGTTCGGGCAAAACCAAAACCATTGTTCACCGCATTGCCTACCTGATTCACGAGGCTCAGGTACCACCATGGAAAATTGTAGCCGTAACCTTTACCAACAAGGCGGCTCTTGAAATGTCAGAGCGGGCCCTGGCTCTAGCCGGGCCCATCGCAGCCGACTCATTGATTCGTACCTACCACTCGCTGGGCCTCTATCTGCTGCGACGCAACTGCCAGTACATTGACTACCCCTCAAACTTCACAATCTGGGATGATACCGACCAGCGGGGCGCCATTGAAAGCATTCTTAAAAACAATTACAACGAGAAGTTTAACAAAACCCAGGTGCGCTATTTTGCCCAGAGCATCTCATCATTTAAAGACAGTCTGATTTCACCCCACCAACTGGTTGACGAAGTTGATCTTGACCAGTACGAATATGGCGACATTCTGCCCGATGTTTACCAGGCCTACGAAATAAGCAAGTTTCAATCAGCCGCCATGGATTTTGCAGATCTACTCTACCAGACTGTGCTGATTCTGCGCGACCAACCCGAAGCGTTGGCTGGCCTGCATCGCAAGTACAGCTACTTTATGGTTGATGAGTATCAAGATACCAACCATGCGCAGTACAGCCTGATCGGTCTCTTGGCCAAACACAGCCGTAACCTCTGCGTGGTTGGTGATGATGATCAGGCCATTTACGGCTGGCGGGGTGCAGATGTTTCGAATATACTCGATTTTACCAAAGACTTCTCTGATGCTAAACTGGTAAAACTCGAAGAAAATTACCGGTCTACCCAACCCATTCTTGATCTAGCCAATGCGGTTATCGAAAACAACGAAGAAAGAATGGATAAAAAACTGTGGACGCAGAAAGCCGAAGGCCCCTCACCCAAACTGTTAATTCTCAACAGTGATATCGATGAGGCCCGGGGCGTCGTGACCATCATTGATGCCATGCGTGAGAATATCGATCTCAACGATGTTGGTGTTCTCTATCGCACCAATGCCCAGTCACGTCTCATTGAAGAGCAGCTGCTCAAGTACAACCTGCCCTATAAAGTCTATGGTGGGGTTTCGTTCTTTGGCCGGCGCGAAATTAAAGAGACCCTCGCCTATCTCAACTTCTTTGCCAACCCGTTTAATGAAGTGGCCTTTCTGCGGCTGGTAAACACCCCCAGCCGCGGCGTAGGTGAAAAAACCGTTGAGAAACTTTTTGCCGCACGCAGAGAGCTGATGCAGAACCGTGAGGGCGAAAAGTTCAGTTTTCTTGAGTTACTCAGCGAAGAGACCA
>CAZHLC010000430.1:0-4465 GCA_964532545.1 uncultured Leptospiraceae bacterium
GTTCTTTGAGTTCGATTCTGTTAAAATTGAAATTCACCCGGCCGCCACCCTTCAAGAAAAATGAAGTGGCTTCTTTGTATTCAAAAGCATAGAGCGAACCGAAAACATCTTTCAGCTCAAACAGGTGTGGTTTTGATTTTAGAAAATCAACTGAGCTTCTGGTAAAGGCAATAATGTGCTTTATATTATAGTTATGCAGCGTTTGCTTCAGTTCAGTTTCGCTATAGGCTGCCCAGGGTTTGCGCAGCAACTCACCTTTTTTAAAGTCTGCATAACTGTGGGCCAGATGGTTATAGGGGTAGGGGCCACCTATGAAGTGACGTTTTGCATAGTGAGAAGCAACAAAAGTGAACCCTGTGCCGAGGTATGGGTCGGCGACCTGGTGGGGGCTGTGGTAAGCGTAGTCTTCAAGCAGAATGCGGTGGTCGGTGGTTGTTTTGCGCTGTAGATAATTTATCAGCTGGTATACATTGAGGGGTAGCCTGGTGGTGGTCTTCCATGCGAAGGTATGAAATTCAAAAAAAGAGGGCAGGGTGAAAACCAGCAGCAAGAGCAAGGGGCTGTACAGTAATGGTTTGTAACGCTCTGCCAAAGCCTTGACCCCGACTGCTGCTGCGACGGTCATCAATAGATACAGGGGTGCTGCATAACGAAAGGGGTTCCATAAACGGGTAAAATAAAAATATTCGCCCAGATAGGTAAAAGCAGCCAGCCATAGCAGGCTGACCCCTAGCAGAATAGATAATTGTCTATTGTGTCGGTATAAATGCCAGAGCCCATAGATGGCCAGCAGGCTGAGAATGATCTGCAGGGTAAACAGGCCACTATAGCTGTACAGATCTATGCCTGAACTTTTAAAAACATTGGCGAGGCTTGCGTAAGACGTCCAATCCTGGTAATCTTCAATGAAGGTTTTATACTGCAAAAAAGACAGGGCGGGCAGCAGCCAGAACAGGTTGGCCAGCACTGCAAAAGCAGCAGAGCCCAGCAAAAAAAGCTTTTTCTTGAGATTGACCTGAAAGAAAATTACGGCCAGCGGGGCGGCCAGAATAATGGCCGCCGATTTGTGTACAAAGAATGCCGAGGCCAATGTAAGAGCAGCAAGTGCATAGTGTTTCAAGTTGCTGCTGTCTTTTCTGATAAAAAAGTAATAGAAAGATGCCACTACGAACAGCCCGTAGAAACTGATCAGGTAGCCTGTAAGCATACCCACCATTTTCATTAGAGCATGAATACCTGTGAAGCTTATCAGGGTGGCTAAACCCAGTGAAATCAGCGCGGCTAACTCATTTTCTGAAAAGCACCTGGCTGTATAATAGAAGAACCAGGGCATGGCCATGGCGCTGCATACATAGAAAAGTTTGGTGACGACTGCTGCCGAAACGAAGGGGCTCAGCACGATGGCGAGAAACTGAATCGGGGTGGCAGAGTTCCACACGAAGGTAAGGGGGTAGCCTGCACAGTAGTAGGGGTCGTAGCCCCAGCTCAGGCCACTCTGGTTGAAGAATGAAACCGCCCGATCAACCCAGTAGAAGTAGGCGTTATGATCACCCTTCATAAACGGGTCGCCATTAAACAGCTGCCCCAGATCTTCAAGATTGATAACTATGAGTAAGAGGTTAAGAGCACTGGCCAGGCTAACCAGCGAATATGAAACTTTGCGGTTAATCTGCATTTTTCAGATATCTGTTGAGTGTTGCGGCAATCTGCCGGTGAGACGCTGCGTCAGGGTGAAGACGGTCATAGGGCAGGTTTGCTAATGGTTTCTTCTGGCTGACACTGTCAATCTGCTGCTCGCTGAGAAAGGCCTGATATTTTTCAAAAGTATCTGCCTGTAGAAAAGATATGAGCAATCGGCTATTACGCTTTTTCAGCCAGTCGTTCAGGCCCTTAATCACCTCACGGGTAGCGTGATGAGCATAGGCAGCCCTCTCATCATTCAGATGGGCCATCACGAAATAGCCAAGTGCAATTGATTTAACCGGCAGGTTCTGCCAGAACGAAAACTCGTCACAGGCATCGGGTTTTGAATAGGTCTCAACCAGCATCGAATCAGTCAGGCTAACTATGGGAATTTTCAACCGGCAGTTGCGCGATAGAACTCTGGTGAGCCGCATGAACATTGTATTGACGTTGCGCTGTTCATGGTGCTCAATCAGAGTATAAATGACCAGACCTGGCTGGGCCCACCTGTACTGTTTCAGCCGCAGAAAGGCCTGGTGAGTGCCGTAACCCGCGACTGCTATGTTTGCAGTGCCCAGGTGCCGGTTAGCCAGCGCAACCCGGCTGGCGAAAATATCGTTATCATTCAGGCCCAGACCCTGAGTAATTGAACCGCCGATGAAAACTATAGCTGGTCGGGCAGGGTATTGCAATCGGTCGTGAATTGAGAACAGCCTCTCACCCGCAGTTGAAATATTAATGGTAGCCCTGTACTTTTCAGGCCCTACTTTCCAGGCAAACTGGTGAGCGCCGGCTTTGGCCCGCCAGCCCAGTTCTGTATCGGCCTCGACCATAATGCTTTCTTTTACAGTAAAGCGGCTGAAAAAACTGGTGTCTTGATGAAACAGACTGAGTGAAAAGATACTTTCTTTATCAAACGAGTAGAATATTCGCAGGGATGCTTCAAGCAGTACAAAGGTAATTAAAACGATTATTGAGTATTGTACCAGGCGGTTTTTCATAAATCAATGTGTATTGTGTCTGCAGTGATATCTGAAAGTTCAATAAAGGCAAACTCATTACCGCCAACGTAGGCTGGTTTAACAGCAGCCTCTTCGCTCTGCATCAGCCTGTGATAGTGCATGCGAACAATAATTTTACCATCTTGTGGCTTTGCATTGGTGATTTTCAAATAATCGAAACCAATGGCGAGTTTACCCTCACCCTGGGCAAAATTAGTGGTTTGTAGATTGTAATAGAAGACGTGATAGTTATCGCTTTTAAATGCCAGGGTCATATCTTCGATTTTTTTGAAACGTTCAATGGCTGCTGCTGTGTAAATTGCGAACCATTTGAGATTGTAAAGCTCTGCCACTTCACGCATTGATTTGTTTTGTAGCAGAAAATCATTGGGTTGGGGCCACTGGTAATTTGCATTGCTGGTGATATTGATCTTGTCTTGAAAGTAGCGGTTCATCACATTTTTTTTGAGAAAAACATATTTATAGGGCGCATTGATAAAGCGCCTTCCCACCCAGTGAGCAAAACGAGACCCCACACTGCTATTGTGGTGCCCCTGTTCAAGCAGAATGGCGTCAGCCGGGGGTACCCTGAGTTTCAGATTGCGTGCCAGCTCTTTCAGTTCAAGTACCTGCAGGTTTTCAGAATAATCAAACATGGGTAGCCCCTCGGTCATCATATGCCTGATATTAACCCGGTAGTTGGGTAGAAAAAATAGAATCAACAGAAAAACAACAAGAACGCTCTGCACGGTGAAGTGGGGTATTCTGAAGTGGGTTGCAGCCCGCCGAAGGGCCATAATCACAAACGGTACCAGAATAATAAAGTAATATGGAATAAAACGGCCCCCATGAGAACCATTCAATAAAGATGTGTATTTAATTCCGAAAAGCCAGATTGAGGTGATTAATAATGAGGTTAGAACCATATAAAAAAGGGCTTTCTTTTTTATTGAGAGCAGCAAACCACTCAGGCCTACGAGATACACACTGTATTTCAGGTAGAAGATTGAGCTACTTAAAAAGTACGGTCGGGTGGCCAGATAGTCGAGCACAAACATCAAAAAGGGTTCTCGCCAGAAGGGTGAAAGGTCAAACTTGAGCTGGTGCACATGCGACAGGCTCGGAAGTATCCAGAAAGAGTTGAGTACCAGTGCACCGAAGCCCGCCAGAAAAACCCAGAGAGCTGGTTTAAAGCCGTGGCGTATCAGTATCATGATCAGAGCCACCGCATAGATAGGGGCCGCCAGCATGGCATAGGTTTTGTGTATAAAAAGCGCAATACTGCTCACGGCAAAGAGCCAGATCAGTAGCCCTCTAGAGGCTCTTTGCCTGTGTAGTTGGTAGAGAATGATCATGGTGAGCAGTGCATTGGCAAAGGTTATGTGCGACATGATCATGCCCGCCCCATAGAAGAAGTTGATAAAACCCACCCGGTAGTAAGTTAGAGCAATGGTCATACCCAGAAGGTTATACAGACCTCTGAACCCAAGAAAGCGCATAATCAGAAACCAGATGATTGGTTCTACCAGAAAGCCCATTGCGATAACAAGCTTAACAACCTGGTCAGACTTCAGGGGTAGAATAATTCCCATAACCTGAAAGAAAACCTTAGTGTTCCAGTTAAAGTTGAGTTCATAGCCGCTGAGAAACCATGGGTCGTACCCATAGAGGCGGCCATGGTTGGCAAAGAATTCACGACCCGAATCAATGATGTAGCTCAACAAAGGAAAATCAAGATGATATATGGGTTTCTCATTAAAAACATTGGTAATGTCTGAAAA
>CAZHLC010000431.1:0-4447 GCA_964532545.1 uncultured Leptospiraceae bacterium
TGCAGAATAAACTGCCAGCAAATGCAGAGTATCTTGCCATCGGGCCACAGACCCGTGAGGCACTGGCAAAACATGTGAGCGCTACAATCGATGTGGCCACCCCCCACAACGCCAGCGGGGCGGCCCAATGGTTGCTTGAGCAGGGCAAAAAGAAAGTTCTCTGGCTGGGGGCCAAGGCTGGCATTAAGACCGGTATAAACAGACTGAGGGCTGCCGGCCTCAGCGTAACTGAGGTTGAGCTCTATAAAAGTGAAACCAGAAGTTTCAGCGAGAGCCAGAGCGCTGAGCAATTGTCTGCCATCAATGAGCAGACGTCGATCTGGGTTTTTACTTCGCCCTCAACGGTTGTTTCATATTTTGAACAGGGGCTGGCCCATTCAAACCATCTCTATTCATGCCTGGGCAACACCACGGCCGGGGCCTTAGAGAGATATCGGGCGCGGGCCTATCACATTGCCAGCGAGAGTGAAATATCGACATTGACTCGTGAGTTATTAAACCAGCAAATATCACAACAACGAAGAATCAAACCATGGAAAGTGCCACTATGAAACTGAGCAATTCACAGAAAATCTGGAAAAAATCTCAACAATATCTGGCCGGCGGTGTGAATTCACCGGTACGCGCCTTCAAGTCTGTAGGTAACCACCCCATTGCGGTTAAAAAAGGTAAAAAGTGTTTTATCTACGATGAAGACGATAACCGCTATCTTGATTTTCTCAACAGCTGGGGGCCATTGATTCTGGGCCATGCCCACCCCGATGTTGAAGACGCCATTAAAAAACAGGCCGCACGTGGCACCTCTTTCGGAACGATCACCCGACTTGAAACCCAGATGGCCGAGCTCATCTGCGAAAACATTGATCATGTAGACAGCATTCGTTTTGTAAGTTCAGGCACCGAAGCGGTCATGAGCGCTCTGCGCCTGGCACGGGGCTATACCGGCCGTGATAAAATTCTGAAATTTTCGGGCTGCTACCACGGCCACTGGGATGGTTTGCTGGTCAGCGCAGGTTCGGGCCTGTTAACTTTCAGTGGTGATATTTCAGAAGCCTCAAGCCCGGGTGTGCCCGCCAGCCTGGCCGCCGATACCATCGTGCTGCCCCTCGATGATGAAAAGCTGGTTGAAGAGGCTTTTCAAAAACTGGGCAACCAGATTGCGGCGGTGATTATTGAACCCCTGCCCGCCAACAGTGGTCTGTTAAAACAACGTATTGAATTTCTACAGTTATTACGCACCTTAAGCAGCCAGCATGGCAGCCTGTTAATCTTTGATGAGGTCATCAGTGGCTTCAGACTCGGCTTTGCTGGCTTCAGCGGTAAATATAACCTGCAACCAGACCTGGTTACCTACGGAAAAATTATCGGCGGCGGCCTGCCTGTGGGTGCCTTCGGCGGCAAAAAAGAGATTATGCAGAAACTTTCGCCTGAAGGCCAGGTCTACCAGGCTGGCACCCTCTCTGGTAATCCGCTGGCCATGCGGGCCGGCCTGGCTGTACTGAAAAAACTGCATAAGGGCAAGGCATATGCCAAACTGCAGAAGCTGGCTGAATATCTGCAGAAACAGTTTATCAATGTAATTGTTCCTCTGTTTGATGGTAAAGGTTTTCAAATTCACCTGGTGCAAGAAGACTCGATTTTCTGGCTGAATATTACAGACAAGCAGACTAGTGGGCCCCTGCATCAAGTCGAAAAGATCTATGACAAGGCACCCGAAATTTATCAGAAAATTTTCTGGCAGATGATTGATGCGGGTATCTATATTGCACCATCGGCCTATGAGGTAGCTTTTCTTTCAACGGCAATGAAAAAGAAGCATATCGATATGTATATTAATGCCCTGAAAAAAGCTATTAAAAACATTTGAGCTGAGAACCGCTTTGAATGCGCAACTCTCTTAAAAAAATTCTCACCTCACGTATACCCCAGGTATTACTTTTTGTTTTTCTGGTGGTAATGGTTATGACCATCTGGTGGCAGGTATTATTTACAGATATACTTGATGCCTACCGCGAGAGTAAACGGGCCGAAATCAAATCATTATTAAACCGCGCAGCCCTTGATCATAAACAGAAAGAGCAACTGCTACGGCAAAAGTTGGCTATTGTGGTCGAAACATGCGGCGAGCGTTATTGTGTGCCGGTTGAAAATAAGTTTCTTACAGTAAACCCTGTATACTGGCGTACCATTGAAGAACGACGTACGACTGCGCTGACAACATTTTATTCTGAAGCCGCTTTTCTGCTCACTGTAATGACCGCGGGGGTGGTTTATCTTGTCTATAATCTGGCCCGTGAAAAAAAACTGAACCGCGAACGAACCCGGCTGCATGCCATGGCCACCCATGAGCTGAAGCGCCCCCTCAATGCCGTATCGCTTATTCTTCAAACTCTGAAACGCGGTGCCCTGCCCCCCGAGCGCCAGCATGAGTTTCTGAATAAGGGTATTGCCCAGGTCGAAACAGCCAGTCGCCAGCTTGAACGTCTGCTGAAAACGCAAGAACACCCTCTCATACCCCGCCGGCAGGTAAAAGCCTATTCACTGGCTGAATTTGTAAAAAGCCTGCTGCAAGAGCAACAGAGCGAGCGTCTGGCATTTACCAACCGCATTTCACCCGGCTTAGACCAGATTCGCATTGATCAAGAGGCCCTAAAAGCTATGTTTCTTAACCTGGTAGAAAATGCCCTCAATTACTCTGAAGAAAAGGTATACATTACTCTGTTTGAAAAGAAAGGGCGACCAACCCTTGAGGTTAAAGACAGCGGCCTGGGGCTGACCCCCGAAGAAATTACCAGCATTGCCCAGCCTTTCTACCGCTCAAACAATCATGAGGTGCAGAACCGGCCAGGCAGTGGTATCGGGCTTTTTATTGTACAGCATTTTGTTGATGCCCTGGGCTTTGACCTTGAAATAACCAGCCCCGGCCGGGGCAAGGGCAGCAGCTTTGCACTGGTACTCAAATGACAAATGATAAAGAAGCCTACATAGCCCTGGTTGAAGATGACGACAGCAACCGCGAGTTAATTTCAATGAATCTGCAGCATGCAGGTTTTGAGGTGGCCTCTTTCTTTTCGGTTGAACACCTGGCCAAAACCGAGCTGGCCGATTATGACCTGCTGCTGCTTGATATCATGCTGCCGGGCAAAAGCGGTATTGATTTCGCCCGCGAGCTGCAGGCCAGCGGCCTGCATTTACCGGTATTGTTTGTTTCTGCACTTTCTCAGGCCGACAGCATTCAGAAGGCCTATGAGGCCGGGGCCATAGATTATATTATCAAACCCATAAACATTGACAATCTTCTGATGAAGATTCGAAACCTGCTTTTTTATTTTGTAAAAAGAGAACAGCCAGGCATGCCCGACCGGGTTGGTGAAGCCATCATCGACTGGAACCTGCTGAAAGCCCATCGGGGTGATCAAGACTTTAAACTCTCACTCAAAGAGGTGCGGGCTCTAATGCATTTTGTAAAGAATCCCGGCAAAGTAATCTCACGTAAAGAGATCAGCGAAGAAGTCTGGGGCAGAGATGTTTTTGTGGCCAACCGCTCAATTGACAACTTTCTGGTAAAGTTCAGACGTATCTTTGAGAAAGATGCTGCCCAGCCGAAAATATTTATTACCTACCCCAAACAGGGTTACGCCTACATTAAGGAAGATTCATGACTACACATTTAGAGAAGACTCTTAAAAAAGAAGAAACTGGCCGGGTACCTATCTGGTTTATGCGCCAGGCTGGTCGGTACCTGCCCGAGTATCAAGAGGTGCGGGCCAAACACTCGTTTATGAACATGGTACAGACACCCGATCTGGCTACTGAAATTACCCTGCAGCCAATCAAACGTTTTGATCTAGATGCCGCGATTATTTTTTCTGATATACTGGTGATTCTGCCACCCCTTGGTTTTGAGGTCTCATTTGCCAAGGGCCCCCCTGAGCTTGATCACTCACTGCGTACTGAAGACGATATCGAGAAGCTCTTAAAAAACACCAGCTTTGACAAAATCGCTGAGCTCGATTTCTACTGGCAGGCCCTGAAGCAGACCAGAAATGAACTGGCTGATGAAAAAAGCCTGATTGGTTTTGCCGCAGCCCCCTTCACCCTGGCCAGCTATATGATCGAAGGCAACACCTCGAAATTTCACGCCCGGGCCAGAGCTCTGATTTATGAGAAACCTGAACTGTTTGCCCGGCTGGCCGATTTTATTGCCGATGCTACCATTGCCTATCTGAAACACCAGATCGACAGCGGTGTGAACCTGGTGCAGCTGTTTGATTCATGGGCCGATATTCTTGAGCCCGAAACCTATGCCCGTCACCTTATGCCCCACAACAATAAGATTGTGCGCGAAATTTCAAAACTGGTGCCAGTCATCTTTTTCTGCCGCGGCACTTCGATTCATCGCGATAACCTGCTGCCCCTCTATGATCATGGTGCCTCAGCTCTCTCG
>CAZHLC010000432.1:0-4442 GCA_964532545.1 uncultured Leptospiraceae bacterium
ATAGCCAAAACCAGAATTATTGGCCGGGTACAGGCCCGTAAAACCGTCTTACCCATTTATGCGGTACATTTTGGCAGCCGCAATAAAAATGCACCGGCCATCATCTTCACCGGCGGCGTACATGGTCTTGAGCGTATTGGCTCAAGGGTGGTGCTGGCTTTTCTCGAAACGCTGATTAACCGCGCTACGTGGGATGAGAACTTTCAAAACCTCTTAAGTAAAGTCTCGGTGACCTTTGTTCCCATAGTGAACCCCTCAGGTATGCTGCTCTCGAGGCGCGCTAACGTCAACGGTGTTGATCTTATGCGTAATGCCCCGGTTGATGCCGATGGCCACACCCCGTGGATGCTGGGGGGCCAGCGTTTCTCAAAACGTATACCCTGGTATCGGGGCGAAGACGGCGATGATATGCAGATCGAAGCCCAATCACTGATTAAGCTGGTCAAACGCGAGGGCTTCGATCGCAAGTTTACCCTCAGTATTGACTGTCATTCGGGTTTCGGGTCTCTTTCAAGGGTGTGGTTTCCTTATGCGCGCACGCGACAGCCCTTTGAACGCCTGGGTGAGATGTATTCACTTTACGCTTTATTTCAACGCACCTACCCCAATCATTTTTACCGCATCGAACCCCAGGCCCGCAATTACACTACCCATGGTGATTTGTGGGATTATCTGTTTATTCAACACCTGCAGCAGAGCAAGGGTACCTACTTACCCCTGACGCTAGAAATGGGCTCATGGCTGTGGGTCAAAAAGAATCCCCGCCAGTTGTTCAGCTTTCTGGGTATCTTTAACCCAATCATTCCCCATCGGCAGAGACGCGTTTTAAGGCAGAACATTACCTTCTTCGACTTTCTGTTGAACGCCACTGCCAGCCACAAGCAGTGGCTACCGAAGAAGGTCGCCCGCGAACAGGCAAGGTTTCTGGGCCTGAGAGAATGGTATTAGAGGTTTCGCTTACAGTGAAACCGAAGTTTCTGGCTAGTTAACCTATTACACAAGCATTCACCAGAAAAATTGCCGACCGCGCAGCGCCCGCGTAGCGTTTCGCCAGAAACGCGAAGGTCTGCAATTTTAAGCGATTAGTGCTTAATCAAGGTAACATCTAGACAGAAACTATGGGAACTTCATTTTAACAAAGCATCTACCGCCGCGAAACTCGGCCTCTCGAGGGTCATGACCACCTCGAGATTTAAGCTCATCATAAACTGATTTTGCTTGTTCAACCAGACAGTCTTTTGCTGGCAGTGCAAAGTGAAAGATGTGTTCATCTGACATCATCTCTTTCTGCTCGTCGAATGAGAAGAGATGATGATTCTTATAGGTACCCTGATATGATAGATAAAAGAGCAGTTTAGGATTTTGTGCTACTTGGTTCTGAAAGCGCGCCAATTCATCAGGGCTGACAAAGTAAAACAGCTCAATAATATCATTCTTGCAACTGGCCTCGGCAATCAGGGGCTTCTTATCGATAAATTTGATCTGATTGGGCCCCTCTTGAAGACAATAAATTGGTACAACTAGAGCCCCGCGATGATTCTTTTTTAACAGACTGGTGGCTGTTTGAAAGCCGCAGCTAATGCAAATAAGGGTACAAAGCAAAGCGAATAATCTTGCCATTAATCAAACCCCAAAGCAAAATTAGCTGCCCGCCGAATCATGGCCATTTTATACCCGTTTAATCTTGTGATTGGTGGCCCCAGATGCTTCTTCGCCACAGTCTGAATGGCATCTAATGAGACGGCACAGTCTTCTTTCATGCCATCATCGATAGTCAGCAATACGTGAGTTTGAATGGCACGTACTTTGGTCGTAATGGGGGCAACAGTCACTGCAGTTAAAACTTCAAGCGCAGAATCACGGGTTAGCACAACAACTGGCCTTTTTTTATCAGGATAATCAAAGGGGTAGAGACGCACTTCACCTCGTTGCATAATTTATTTCTGATCAAACTCAGGCCAAATCTGGCCAGGCAGAATAAGCTCTTCGCCCTCGGGGTCTTTTTGATAGCTTTCACGGTGCAAAGATTCTTGCTCAAGAATCTCTTGATACCGTAATTCACGGGCAAGAGCCGCCCGGGTGAAGGCAGACCTTGTGGTACCCCGGCGCTCGCAGAAGCTATCTACCTGCTCAATAAGATCTTCGTTTAACGTCATCTGCACCGTTTTCATAGCTATAAATATAGCTATTCATATAGCTATAGTCAACTATTAATTGTATGGGAATTAAATACTGAGAAACCATATCGCAAAAGAATTTGACACCCCCAACTATTGCTGGTTGCTCAATTATGAAATATTTAAACCTGCTTATGCCTGCCTTTCTGGTAGCCACTCTCTTTACTCTTTCAACCCTGAATGCAGCCGGCGACGCCTGTGCTAACAGCCCCTTTCCGGTGGCCTGTAAAAAGAGCTCGCCCGTAAAACCCGGCGCCTGGAAAAAAGACGTGAACCCACGCAGCCAGAAACTGTTTACCCTGATTAAAAAATATCCCAAGTGCCAGCGCCCCCTGATGGATAGTCACGTTGGCAGATTAAAGACCAAAGCCGGGGTTAAGAAGCTATCAGCCCAGTGCCAGAATGCAGTGAAAGAATACTGGGGTGCGAAGTAGTAAACATTCCTCTGTATAAGTGATAAAACTCAACAAGTGCATAGAGTCAGAACCAAGGCAGCGATTTTCAGATCAATTTGGTTTCTGACTGCCCTTGCCATTTCAGTCGGTTGTAAAAAGCACCAACCTAAAAGCCCTAAAAATTCTGAGCCTGCGAAAAAGCCGGTGTCTGAGCCTGTAAAGATAAAACGCTGGATTACAGCTAAAGGTGGCCTTAAATTAAGAGAAGCCCCGAACAAAAACTCCCGGGTGATTCAAATCATTCCAGAAAGAGCGTGGGTCTATGTGATAGATACCGTTAAGAACTTAATTTTGATAGAAAAGAAAAAGGGAAGCTGGGCAAAGGTTGAGTTTTATGACCAAGTGGGCTTTGTTTCAGATAAATATCTCAGCATTTTGGAAAAACCGCTTTATGATTACATAGACACCGGCCCGCCCGATCAGAAAAAAGTATGTGCGAATATCAGCAATGGCTATGATTGCGCCCGCGCCATCGAAAAGTATCAGGAAAGAAAAGGCAGTAAACTCTTTTTGCGTGAAAATGCGAATTTAACACTGTTCTTAAATAGTGGTAAAAGCCTCATTCTTAAAGACCATACAACCGGAAATGAAGTTCAACATTATTTTTATGTTTTCTTAACTCCCATTAGAGGCACTAATTTTTCTGTTGTTTCAAAACACCTGTGGGAAGGCTTATCATATAAACTTATCAATCATGAAACAGGAGAAAGCCTAGCTCTATGGAGTTACCCAAACTTTGGGCCTAAGCAAGCGTATGCCATCTCAGCTATTCCCTGTGAAGATGAAAGCTATTGCATAAATGGAATTCAGGTTCTTGATAGTAAAAAATCAAGAATTGTTTTTGAAAAAAGATTCAATGATACAAGGCTTCTAGGGCTTATCAAATGGTTAAACGAGTCAAAAGCACTTTTAATTGAAATGGATTTAAACAACCGAAAACGTTACTGGCATTTAGAGAAGAAGAAAGCTCGCTGGTACCTTTATTGATAATAGTCACTGGCAATAGAAACAACTTGCAACGGTAGTAAATATCCCAACTCTGAACCATGCGAGCTCTAATTTTTGCCCTACTCTTAGCGGGCTGCCAAAGCCCAACCAAAATACAGAAACACCAATTGGTAACCCTCGACCGCTTTGAAAATGGCGACCTGGCCTGCTATGTCTATGGCAAGAAAGCCGATGGTAAACCGTTTAACTCGATGGCTGATTTTGAACTGTGCAACCGCGAAGGCGAATTCAGGGGCAGGCTCGTAAAGTTAACATTTACAAAAGGCAGAATCAACGATTGCGAAGGTGCCGACCCCTGTGGTAAAACCAGAGAGGTCGAGCTAATTAATTCGATTCAAATAGCAGAATAGTTTTATTTTTCGCGGTAGGCGCTCATGTCGCGAAAGCTGTTTCCGCGGGCCGCAGGCCGGTAAAAATCGCCTGATTTGTTCAGAAAAGCGGGGTAGCTGTTTTTTTCACGCAGAATGGGTATCGCCCGCGGGCCCGAGCGATCACCCAGGGGTACATGTTTATATTTAATGGTAAGGGTTTCACCCCCCTTGAGACCGTTCTTTGAGCGTTTTACGGCGGTAACCTTGGCCTTTACTTCAATGGCCCGGGGGCCCCGGCAGATAATGCACCATTCTTTGTTTACATCAAGTACTTCAATGGTCAGGGCCTCTTGGGCCTGATCTTGCCATTCAATGTAGTACTTAGGGGCAATCTCAGCCCAGAGCAAACTCAGGGGAAGTATTAAAACCAGAAAATATTTCGTCATATTCGTAAACTAATTTCTATTCACAGGGCATAAAGATTTTTTTTC
>CAZHLC010000433.1:0-4437 GCA_964532545.1 uncultured Leptospiraceae bacterium
AAGAAGCTGGTTAAGAAAGGCTATGACGTCAATTCACAGACCAAAAAGGGATGGACGCCTCTTATGCTGGCTATTAAGAAAAAGCAGACTAAAACCATTAAATATCTGCTCAAGAATGAGAATATTGATCTGAATGTGCAAACGAAGAAGGGCGATACTGCTCTGATCTATGCGACTAAAAAGAAACGTAAGAAATATGTTAAGTATCTGTTAAAGGCTGGTGCAGACCGAACAATCACCAACAGCAAAGATAAAACAGCATACGATTACATCAAAAAGAAAAAAGGCAAAACAGCCAAAACAATTCGCAAGTATTTCAAAAAATACAAAGCAGAAGAATAAGCAAGTGGCGGGCATTAAAGCTATTTTAATGCTCGCCCTTTTCGCCACATCTGTGGCGGCCTCAGCGAAAATCGATTATACAGTTCCTGATGGTTTTGTTGGGCGCATAAGCGCAGTCGACTACCGTTATATTCTTGAGCGCTCGTTGAAGCGTGTTGCCGAGAGCGACAAGATTAAAAAAGTAGAACAGGGCGAGATTCAACTTGCAGATGGTAAGATTGTCAACATGCACAACCTGCTGCACCGCTGTATTGCTGCTGACAAAAAAGAATGGAACGGGCTGATTGATGAGCACTTTAAACGCCTGGCGAGTATTTACAAATCACCCGTTGACGCGACCAATTATCAGAAGATAAAGAAATTTCTGGGCTACCGGGTATATCCCCGTGAGGCCATCGACCGCTATAAGGCTGCGGGCAAAATGGTCATCAGAAAAGACCTGGCTGGTACTTATACAGTGCTAATGCTTGATTTACCTACAACCTGGGCCTCAATTACCCGCGACAATTTCAAAAAATGGAAGATCAGTAAGTCAGAAGCATTCAAACAGGCTGACCGGAACATGAGTAGAAAGAGTCTGAAGGTTGGTTCAGAGCCAGTCAAAATAAAACCAGATATAGATTTTAAGTTTAGTTATGTTGAAGACAATGACTACGCGGCCAGCTTTGCAATCGGGGGCCTGCGCTCTGGTGCAATTAAGCCGGCTGCATGGGGGCTGGTGATTGCCATACCAAATAACGGCTTCGCCACCTGGGTCAAAGTCAGTCGAGAGAAGCCAGTAGACTTTATTCTGTTTATTCAGGTATTTGATAAAGCGATTAAAAAGGCTTTTAACGAAAATGAAAAAGGTATCAGCCCTGAGTTCTACTGGTACTATAAAAACAAATTCACTCCCATTAGAACGTTTTATAAAAATGAGCGCCTCAATGTTATTAATCCCGAAGGGTTGAGCGAGCTCATGTCAGAACAGAAATAAATAGATTATACTGGTCGATGTGCTGCCAGCCTGCTAACCTGTCTGATGCCGCGTAAATCAAGGGTACGCCAGCGTGAAATTGCCAAGGCCCACTACAGACGAGAAATTGTCAGGGCCAAGAATGTGGCTAAAGAAGGTCTGCATCGTCTGGTGCTGGTGCTCGATAATATGAAGGCCAGCTATAACGTGGCCAAGATCTACCGCACGGCCGAAGCCTTTTCTCTGCGTGAAATTCACCTGATTAATATTCCTTATTTTCCGCCGTCGCCGGCCATGGGTTGTGTGCGCAAGGTTAAAAGCTATGTATACGATGATTTCAGCAATTCTTACAATCAACTGATTGAGCAGAACTATAAACTGTTCATGCTTGACCCCTCGGCCGAACTGTTCTTAGATGAGGTTGATTTTCCCCGAGATAGTGCCTTGATCATAGGGCATGAAGAATATGGCCATTCATTTGACCCTGGTGATTTCGAGAAAATTACGCCGATTCGTATCAGGCAGTATGGTCAGGTGCAGAGTTTGAATGCCAGTATTGCAGCTTCAATTGCAGCTTACCAGTATCTGGGGCAGCACCGTATTTAATCATTTTCGACCATTACCCCGGGCTTTAACATTCCCAGCTCTGTTAAAGCAAACCGTTTTGACAGCACTATACCCAGAATTACACTGATTACTGTTCCGGTAATGATGGCCAGCATGATCAGTATCTGGTATTTAATTGCGGTAACCGGCGATGAGCCGCCCAGTATCTGCCCGGTCATCATGCCTGGTAAGGTGACAAGCCCTATGGTGGCCGCATTGGCAATGACCGGGGTAAATGCTTCTTTCAACGCAGCGCGTAGGTATGGCAGGGCTGCTTCATTGGGGGTGGCCCCGGTAGAAAGCAAATAACGATAGGCCAGGTCATTATTCACCAGCCCGGTGTAATAACTGCGCAGTGAAATGATACTGGTATTCAGTGAATTGCCCAGTATCATGCCGGTTATGGGAATAAGATAGCGGGCCGTAAAAACATTACCCAGATCAAGAACCACAAAAAGCAGTATGAATTCGGTTATCACCAGCCCGGTGAGAAAACTCAAACCCAGGGGCAGGGCCAGGTAGTGTCGGCTTACTTCGCTGCGACTGCTGACGGTGAAGGCCGTTACTGTCACCATCAGAATGACCCAGGCAAGGTTCAGCAGCGAAGAGTCGTATTTAAAAAGGTATTCAAGGTAAAAACCAATGAGCGCAAGCTGCACGCTCAGACGCAACACTGAAACAAGCAGTGGGTTTACCAGTTTTGTGCGGTAGTAGTAAAACGCAATCACCGGAATGACCAAAAGAACGTAGCCGAGGGCAAGTTTATACCAGCTGATATTCATTTAGCTGACCTTGATTTCGTTTTTGCACAGCTTTTTATACGAGGCTTCATGGGCAATTGAGATGATGGTTTTGCTTTTCTGGGCTCTGATGGCCCTGACTATAGCCTTCTTGTTTTTTGCATCGAGCGAAGCGGTCACTTCATCTAACATTAGAATGGGGCGATTTAAGCTCAGGCCCATTGCCAGGCAGAGGCGGCTTTTTTCACCCCCTGAAAGGGTCGCAATGCGCCGCTTTAAAACTTCTTCAGCGAGGCTGAATTCAGTGAGCCAGGCAGAAAGGTCTTCTAGTTGATGCCCCTGGTTTGCCTGGCTGCTTTTGATATTTTCGAGAATCTCGTTTGCTGCATAGTTGAGATCAAAAAACTGGGGAACCCATGCCACCTGCTGCCGCAGCTGCGTTACGTTGTTACCGTTCAAAGGGTGGCCTTCAAAGTAAATGGTTCCCCCAGATGGAGTCTTAAAACCCAGCATTAGATCGAAAATCATGCTCTTGCCGGTACCAGATGGCCCTATTAAACATGTGTGTGAGTTTCTCTCAATTTTGAACGACAGGCCACTGAAAATTTCACGACCATGCAGATTTAAAGTTACATTGTCAAATTCGAGCACGCTACCCCAGCCCACATTACCAGTATAAGCTGAAAAGTCGCTTTAAAAAAAGGTTTGCCCATACGGTGACTCTGAGCGTCAAAGTAAGTTACAACTTCAGGAGAGTTTGATGAAACTATTAAAAATTATGTTACTATCTGCAATCGCGGTCTTTTTGCTGGCCCCCGCTTTTGCTGAAAAAAAAGACGCGGTAAAAGATAAGGTCACATGTCTGGCCGAAGCCAAGGCCAAATATGATAAAGGCAAAAAAGACTGCAAAGGTATCAAAAGCTGGAAGCAGGCCACCTGCCTCAAGGGCGTAGCAACTGACTACAAAAAGTCACAGGCTGCCTGTGGTAATCTTGGCAAAGTCAAAAAAGAAGGCAAAGACATGATGAAGGGTAAGGGCCTCGATAAAGTTAAGAATTTTAAAAAGCCCTGGTAAAAACTAAAGGGGCTGCATTTGATGTCGCCCCGGTTTTTTCTATGTTTAAACATTTTGTTTTTCTTTCACTGGTGGCATTGGTGTCTCAATGCATCTCAATTCCCTCAAGTGTGAAGAAACGTGACTCGGCGCAGTACACCGGTGATCGCACAACCCACTCGCTTGGTAGTCTGGTATTTTCTGTTCCCCTTGAAGGCAGCAAGCGACCTTATGAGAATCTACACGTCACCGTTACGGCCATCGTGAACCCTCTTGAAACGGTCTACGGTGAAACAACGTACGACGCTGTGAAGATCATCGACCGAACCGAAGCCAGAATAAGAGCAAGCCTCTATCGTCATTTGATCTTCAGTGGGCCGGCAAACCTTGAAACCATCAATGCCCTGCCTGCAAAAATCATTGCGATTACTGAAAAAACCTTCAGACCTGTTTATAAAAAATGGAAATATGCTGATAAGTTCAGCGTTGAATTTCAGATCACAGCATTTTATTTTTCTGAGAGGTTCGGGCCGCGCTATAGAACATACCATTACAGTAAATAAATTGTGACAATTATCCAGTATCCCTCTCAAAAAACCAATGACTACTGTGGTTGTACGCATGCTGTTACTGGTGAACCTGCTGACCGTGGTACAGTGCCGCGGTTATATGATGCGCAAACTGTTTTACCCCATTGAGGTTGATATGAGCGCCCGGCTGGGCCCCGATATAGCCGGCCA
>CAZHLC010000434.1:0-4430 GCA_964532545.1 uncultured Leptospiraceae bacterium
AGTGGTGGCCAAGTTCTACCGGCCGGGGCGCTGGTCGAAAGAGCAGATTCTCGAAGAACATAATTTTCTGTTTGAATTACAGAATAGCGAGGTGCCCGTCTGTGCGCCGATGAAATTTCCCGACGGTGAATCATTAAAACAGATTGAGGGTATCTACTTTGCTCTCTGGCCCCTCACCGGCGGGCGCGAACCCGACGAGTTCACCGACGAAGAGCTGCAGATTCTGGGCCGTCTGCTGGCCCGCATACATAACTGTGGCAGCTCTCTGGTCGAAAGCGAGCGGCCCACCCTGAACTCAGATTATCTGGTGATGCGCGCCCTGGGTATTCTCGATGAGAGCGCGCTGATTCCCCAGCATTTGCAGGCCAGTTATACTGACCTGGCCATGCAGATCAAAGAAAAATACGATCAGGTGTCTGCGGGTGTGCCCCTGCATCGTATTCACGGTGATTGCCACCTGGGCAATCTGCTGCGCGGCCACCAGGGCTGGTTTTTCTTAGACTTTGACGATTCAGTGATTGGCCCGGCCGTACAAGACCTGTGGATGTTGATTCAGCACAAGGGCCAGCAGGGCCGTTATCAAACTACCATGGTGCTTGATGGCTACCGCCAGTTTCGCGAGTTTAACGACAGCTGGCTAGATCTGATTGAGCCCCTGCGGGCCATGCGCTATATTCACTTCGCCGGGTGGATCGCCGGGCGCTGGGATGACCCCGCCTTTAAGGCAGCCTTTCCTCATTACGGTACCGAAGAGTACTGGGTAAAAGAAATCGAAGATCTGCAAGAATCCATCGCCGAGTTTGGCGGTAATCCCTTTGGTAACACCGAGCCACAAGAAGAGCTTACGAACAAAGACTTTTTTTGGGATTGGGAAGATTAGCATCTTCGCGATGGCCCTGGGCACCTTCGGTGCAGGTTTCATTCTTGGGGGCAAGCCCCCAGACTGGTTCGTTACTTTTCTTTTAGATCGAAAAGAAAAGTAACCAAAAGAAACGATCCGGCAGCTCGCCGACATCCGTGTCGGAGGCTGCCGGTTTGCACTTCCCTCCATGGGTTGACGGGTTCAAATCTTATTTTGCTGCAATGCGAGTAAACCAGCTTTTCAATGTATGATGGCAAGTCGCGGGCTTGCCCCTGAGACAACGCTCTGCGCCGTAGGCGCAAACATAAATGTATGAGAGATAAGCTTTGCACCTTCTTTGCCTCTTGGTAACTGGCAATAGTATATGAAGACCATAAAAGCAATTATCTACGATATGGATGGCCTAATCGTTGATTCTGAACCGCTGTGGCAGAAGGCTGAAATTGAAATCTTTGCCAGGGTGGGTATCGAGCTGACCGTTGAAAAGTGCCGGCAGACCATGGGGCTGCGTATAGATGAGGTGGTGAAACACTGGTATGGGCAGCAGCCCTGGTCGCTTGAAGAATACAGTCTGAAAAAGCTTGAAGATGACGTGGTTGCGGGGGTGGCAAAGCTGATTCATTCTGAGGGTACCTTGTTGCCCGGGGTGAAAGAAAGCCTCGAGTTTTTCGCAGATGGGCCCTATAAACTGGCCATTGCTTCTTCTTCAAAGATGGTCTTAATTGAAGCTGTAAAACAAAAGTTCGGGTTGCATCAATTCAGCCTGCTCTGCTCGGCTGAAAACGAGCAGTATGGCAAACCGCACCCGGGCATTTTTCTTACAACCGCAGATAAGCTGGGGGTCAAACCCACCCAGTGTTTGGTTTTTGAAGATTCACTCAGCGGGGTGATTGCAGCCAAGGCGGCCCGCATGATCTGCGCCTTCGTGCCCAATGCCGATAGTAATATGAATGCGGATGCTATTGCTGATTACACCTTAAAGAGTCTCAATGCGGTATCAGAGTCTGGCTTGCCTGGTTTGTCGCGCTAGCCAACCCTCTCGCTGCTACTCAGCTTACGAAAAGCAAAAACGATTGTTACCAGTAAAAATATCCCCATAAAAATCAGTAGATCGCGAAAGAGATCGAGTTTGGCTACCTGCTCACGCAGGCCCCAGTTGAAAAAGGCACCGCCCAGGCCCGAGGCCAGGGCGATGGTAAGCGAGTCGCTCAGGGCATTCAGGGTTGAGGTATTGCCCTCGTTACCCTCGGGGGTGTTTTTCATGGCGCTGGCGATCAGGGTGTTCACAATTAGGCCCATGGCCGAGCCGGTGATGGCCCAGGCGATGTAGGCCACCCAGGCTGGGGCGCCGCCGTAAATCAGTAGAGAGAGCACAGCCATACCAACGGCAAACTGAAACAGGCCGAAGACCACCAGGTTGCGGGTTGAGAAGTGTTTTACCAGGCGAGCCTGCACGAAGGTGGTTGATGACCAGCCCAGAGCTGCTGCGGTCAATATCATACCCGCCTCAATCAGGCTGAGATTATAGACATGTACAAAGAGCAGGGGTAAAAAGATTTCGAGGCCAAAGAAAACAAATATCGCTAGCGACTTGATGTTGATGGCCTGATCAATTGGCGTGCGCATTAACCAGATGGCCGGGGCAATCTGATGCACCATGGCCACCATAATGATGGCGCCAGCCACAATCAGACCAGCTTCTAACCAACCAGGTTTTACGCTAAGGCCATAGAGCACCAGAGCTGTAGATAATGAGAGTAGAAGGGCCAGGTGGCTTTTTCGTCTTGGTTGTCTTTCTGCCTCTGGGTTCAGCTTGCGCAGGCCAGGCAGGGCGAGAAGGGCCGTCAAAACGACCAGCCCGGTTAACACAAAGAAGACCAGCCGCCATGAGAAATTTTCGGTGATATAGGCGGCAATGCCCGGGGCGATTACCGCCGGTATGGCCCATGAGGCCGACATATATGAGAGAGCTTTAGGGCGATCTTTTTCTTCGTAGCCAATATTGATTGAAGCATAGACCACAGCAGTTAAACATCCGCCGCCAAGGCCCTGAATACCGCGGCCACTTACAAACACGACCATGTCTTGGGCCAGGGCTGAGGTAAGGTTGCCCATGCCGAACAGAATGATTCCCACCAAAAACGGAAACGACGGCCCGCGTTTATCGGTCTGCTCGCCGGCCCAGATGATGCTGATGAGGCTGGCCAGCAGATAGATGGCAAAGGCGGCCCCATAGAGTTCTTCGCCCTGCAGCTGGTCTTTGATGTGGGGCATCATGGTGGTGACGGCCAGCTCATCAAAGGCATAGAGCGAAACCGCCAGCATTTGCCCAATCAGTAAGGGGGTGATTTTCAGCACCGGTCAGTGCAGGTTGTAGACTGGGCCGGTGAAGCCTTTTAGAAAGCTACTTGCCAGAGCAGTGGGGCTTCACCTATCAGCAGTGATGAAGAGTTTTAAAAATAAAGTTGCGGTGATCACCGGGGCCGCCTCGGGTATTGGCCAGGCCTCGGCTGTGGCCTTTGCCGAAGCAGGGGCAGACATTGCCTGCAATGATATCGCTGATTTAAGTGAGACCACGGCATTGATCAAAAGCAAGGGTGTAAGGCTTTACACTGAAAAAACAGATATGGCCGATCGGCAGGCCATCAAAACATTTCGTGATAATGTAATCAAAGAATTTGGCCAGGTTGATGTTCTGCTGAATAATGCGGGCATTGCCCTGGGCGATCGTAATTTTCAAGAGCTTACCATTGAAGACTTTGATAAAATAACTGATATCAATTACTGGGGCGTGGTTTTTACCACCAAGATTTTCTACGAAGACCTGCTGGCCCGCCCAGAAGCCGCCATCGCCAATGTCTCAAGTACGGCTGGCCTATTGGGTACGCCCATGTTAATTCCTTATTGTACTACCAAGTTTGCGGTACGTGGCTTCACTGATGCCCTGCGGGCCGAGCATGCGGTGCGTAACCTCGAGCATGTGAGTGTACATACGGTGCACCCCGGGCTGGTCTCTACCAACATCACCCTCAATGCCGATTATCAGGGCAGCAACAGTGGCTTTTTTCATGATATGCTGCAGAAGCGTGGGGTCAGCCCCCAGCAGGCCGCGGCCGATATTCTGAACGGCATTAAAAACAAAACCCCGCGTATTATGATCAGCGATGCCTGGGCACAAGATCTGTTCGTGCGCCTGATACCTGAAAACACCCACACAGCCATGAAACTATTAATGGGCATGGTTGATATCGATGCGCGCTGAGTTGCCGGGTGATTCTTCAGCGCTTTGAAAACGTGAAGATCACCTTCTTGCTGGCGGTAGCCCGGCCTTTGAGAAAACGACCGTCTTTTGACAGGGTTGCATTGTTTAAACCAGAGCGGTCGGTAATTCGATAGCCCGGGGGAACTTTAACCCGGTAGTATTCACCCTTCTCTAGACCCTTGCGTTCGATGGTGTTTTCTGACAAAAGCTTCTGGGGTTTTGACTTTGCTATGAGGGTCACCTGAATTTCAAAAAGCTCTTGGTTGAATTCGGCAACTTGAAAGTTTACAGAAAGATAGCTCTGGG
>CAZHLC010000435.1:0-4421 GCA_964532545.1 uncultured Leptospiraceae bacterium
TCACTATAGGCATAGAGAGGCTTGGCAAATCTGGTTTTCTCTGTTTCGATATAAATATCTTGTTTTAACGGGTATTCAGCTAGAATGTGTTTCTGCCGGTTAAAAAGATGATCACGATAGCGGGCAATGTCAGAACCCCGCATATAGATATAATTGTTGTTATCGAGCATCTTGGGCGGGGTACCGCCATAGAGCTTATTGTCTTTGGTACGAATTAAATAGAGCGAGCCGCGGTACTTCTCGCGCAGTTTTTCAGCAGCAGGAATTCTAATCTCTTGAACCTGAATTTTGAACTGGGTGGGGTGGGCCGGCAACTCTTTGCCAATGATGACCACACCATTTTTTAAAAACACAATATGTGCTGCAGACAGCGAGCCCGAAAGCAACAGAAGTGCTGCCTGATAAACCGCTACTTTTCGCAATAGTACCATACCTAATTTATCGGAACTTTTGCCCCATAAAATTTAGACTGAGAAAAGCGCTGATTCGCAACATTGAATTCAAAATGACAGGTTATAAAAAAAATCGGGCTCTCTTCCGAGAGCCCGGGGGAAGGTAATACATAAAAAGGGACTTCTTTCACTCAATAAGCTATCAAAGACCCTGAAAAACGTCTCACAATTCGTTATATGGCCACCCTCTATCGGTGAATGGCCACTATGAGGCGTTAGATCACCGCTTTTTTTCTGGCTGCAGCACCAATTTAGCGCTGGCCTGCTCTTGTACCTCTTTCCAGTCATAGATCATGGGAGCCAGACCGCCCTTTCGCCATAGTTCATACATGTCGCCATAATGAGGCGAACGGGCCCAGGCGCTCTGGCCGGTATCTAGAATGTATTGGCCCTTTTTCAGGTTTGAAAGATCGATCACTGTGCGTACCGCCGGGCCAGCCACTGACCTGAATGGTTCAGCCATATTAGAAAGGTTAAATTGCGCCTTCCACACTGTGTCAATGCTGCCGGCCAATTCTGTTTTGGCCAGATTCATAAAGGCCAGCTTTTTACCAAAGAGATGGCGCGGTTGATGATAGTGTAACTTTCCCCAGTGCCAGTTACTGATATCACTGCCAAATTTATCTTCAAGGTAGGCTACGGCCTTCTCGAGGGCTTTGGCCATTACCATCTTGCGGTTCTCTTTCTTTTCAGTACGCAGATCATCCCAGACCTGATGGTTGGCTTTGTAAAACCATAGATCAACCACATTGGTTGAATAGCGTTGTTTCATGAAGAGATGTAGAACCTGGGCATTCAGTTCATCAGCAAGGGCCAGCAGGGTCGCTTCACGGTAAATGGCAAAGAAAATGGCCGCCCCATTCGATGTTGCGCCTGATTCATAGTTCCATTCATCTAACTTTTTCAGGGCAGCCTTCTGCAAATCTGTGCCAGCGGCCGCCTGCAAATCGGGTTTGATTGCTGCGAGAATTTCTTTCGCTCTGAAAGTGGCCACATCGAGCTGTATGTCGGCCATTGACTTCTGGTCATGCTTTGCTACTTTTTTAATGCGTGCCTTGATTTCTTCAAGGCGGTAGGCTGGCGCACTGTCGACCTGAAAAAGAAAGTCTCGATAGTAGGGGTTTTCAAGCAGTGAGTTGCCATTGGCCAGATAACCTTCAGCCGGGTTGAAATAATTGGGCATATCTTCGGCGGCCAGAGTGCCCGACCAGTCAAAACGGGCCAGCCAGCCAGGCACTGCAAAAGTACCGCGATGGCCCAGTCTTTTAGGCACGCGCCCCACCGCAAAGCTGCCAATATTGCCGTTGACATCGGCTGCGATAATGTTGGCTACCGGGCTGCTGATGCGCAGATAACTGTTACGTAACTCGCCCAGCGACTTGGCCCGGTTGGCGTTCAACAGATTAGTAAGGCTTTGTGAAACATCGGGGGTGCCCCAGCGAATAGCCACCATGGGGGCGTCTTTGGCCAGAAAATCTGGGTACATGTCGTTCAGCAGTGGACCATTGCAGGTGCGGCGCAGACGAAACTTACGCTCTTCAAAATCAGAACCATCACGTACCTTTACCACAATCTGCTCATCTTTCAGAGCACACTGTTTATTCTGGTTAGCCACAAAGCCCGGCTTATCAGCCGGCTTCTCAATCACCAGATCGACTACATCGGCCACCGCAGCCGTCATACCCCAGGCAACCTTGCCGTTATGGCCGGCCACAATCAACGGTAAGCCAGGCATGGTTACCCCAATGACATCAAGCTTCATGTCACCAGTGAGCTTTAAGTGCTGCAGAAATAACATTGATGGCAGGGTATGAGCGAGATGCATGTCGTTGGCCAGAATGGGTTTGCCCGACTTACTGAGCTGGCCACTGACGGCCCAGGCGTTTGAAGCAGCGGGCCGAATCTGGGCCAGATCAGCCAGGGCATAACCCTTTACCCTGGTCTGGTTCAGCGAAACGGGCTTGGGCTTCTGCGGAAACAAGCTTTTGATTTCATCAGCAATTGCCAGGGGAATATTACGGTAAGGCAGACGGTTAGGAATTGTGGTCGAACCAGACATGGGCTCATGGGGGTATATGGCACTGGCCCGCTCAAGCCCCAGGTTAAAAGCAAGGGCCAGCCTTACTGCTTCTTGCTCCCAATTATGAGTGATTGACCAGGCCTGCAGCAGAGCTGCAGAAATTGAATCGCTCAACTTCCATGGTTCGGGTTCAATACCAAGAATATCATATTCAACTGGGCGATACAGTTTGAGGGCCTCGTTGACGCCTTCAGTAAAGGCGGTCATCATCTTCAGATCGCGTTCGGGCAGTTTTTCAGGGTTAATCTGTGAGCGTTCACGAAAACCCCAGCCCCGCATAGCAAGGTCAAAATCAACAGTGGTGCTCATTAGTACGTTCTGTTCACCAACCAATTCAGAGATACGCCCCTGAGCAAAGCGGCGCAGCACATCAAGCTGAAAGAAGCGGTACTTACCCTGAATAAAGCCAGCGGCCTTTGACAGGTCGTTTATGTCTTTAGCTTCAATATGGGGAATGCCAAACTTGTCAAAATAGACATTTACCTCATTATTTAAATAAGGCAGGTTCACAGTCTCATTCTTGTTTTCAGGATAGCTGGGAAAAAAGTAATATGATGCCACTGTAAACAGGGGGGTAAAGATTCCCACATAGCCTACAACTAGAATCAGCACATACCCCAGATAGAGGGTGATCTTGGTTTTCTTGTTCATACAAATCTCGCTTTTGTCGGTGGTTTTCTACACTTTATACGGCGTCAGCGCCGAAGCAGCTCACCAAATCGGTGCTGTTTTATCAAGTCGAACTCTACCAGAGCCTTTTCAGGCTTGACCGGCGCGATGGGCCGTCTCATTGGCGCCAAACAAATAAACTCAGGAGAGATTATGAAAAAAGCATATGTTCTATTTCTGGCCCTGCTGGTAGCCGGTGTTTTCACCAGCACAGTAAGTGCTAAATGCTATAATTTTCGCGACGGCGATGGCTATAAGGCCTGCGTCAAAGGCGACGGTTTTTCTGATCGTAAAAAAGCCAAGAAAAACTGCAAAAAAGCCAAGGGCTCAGATTGCGGCAACATTACCGGTTATTCAAGCTCTTGCCACAGTAACTCTGGCAAATGCGTAGACGAAAACGGTAAAACTCACCGCAGCCTGCGCGGTTACTAATCTGTAAAAGACACCCCCATCTCGGGGGTGTTCTTAAAATTTCAATTTCAAACCATTACGAACTCTTTTGTCGGTATCTTTAATGGTTGGTGCCGGTCGGCTATCAAAATGTATTTCAACTAATAGAGTAAAAGCCAGGGTGGGCGTAAGACCAATCTCGACTTCGGTGGCACTGAGCAAACGGTAGTCTTGGGGTTGATCAAGCTTGGGCTGGTAATAGAGCGCAGTCTGGGCTGCGAATTTCTTTTCTTCACTTACATATTTCAGGCTAACGTGGGTGGCTGCCCGGGTCAGCTCGCTTCGGCCCTCAATGGTGTTATCTTCGGCCTCAAACATGGGTGACAGCGAACCCCACAGCAGCCAGCCACCCAGGCGAAGTATGTTGAACGCCAGGCCAGGCCCCGTGGTAAAACGACCGGTTACTGCCTGAAACTCGTTTGACTCAAGCTGCACATAGGTAAACGCACCCAGGTAGGGGTTGAAAAAATAGGCAGAGTTGAGGCGTGTAAAATAAGAACGGGCAAACAGTTGTTGAAAGCTATAACCCTGAAAGTACTCACCGCTGGCACTCATTGCCAGCTTTACATCTTTACTGTCTTCGAACAGACCGGTGTACCCCACCCTGCCCCCGGCCCCCCAGGTTAACAGTTCAACATTTCCGCCAGAGTAACTGAAGTCACTGTAGGCGAAGCCGCCAAAACCGTCTTTGGCATCGCCCACAACCATGCGGTCGGCCACAATGGCATAGCCGCCCGGGCCCCATAACAGTAGCGCCAGAATAAGGCAGC
>CAZHLC010000436.1:0-4416 GCA_964532545.1 uncultured Leptospiraceae bacterium
CCACTATGTATTTTGTGCAGAATGATATGGTAACAGAGATGTTTCAAAAGCTGGGCTTTCCTACTTTCATAATTTACCCGTTGGCCGTCGCTAAAATACTCGGAGTCGTGGCCATTGTTTCAAACAAATCACAGACTTTAAAAGAATGGGCCTACGCCGGCTTCTTTTTTGATCTTGTACTGGCCGCCGCGGCCCATTTGAACATTGGTGATGGGCAATTTGCACCGCCGTTGATTGTGTTAATTCTGGTCATTGCATCATATGTTCTGGGGCGTGAGGTGCGAACAGCTGACCAAGTGTAATCACACATAAGCAATGGTAGCGCTGGCAATGCCAGTAATTGAATTTTAGATCTTGAAGATACCGAAATACTCGTTTGCTATATAAATAATTTACAAATGGGTTTGAACACATGATAATTCGCATTGTAGTATTCTGTTCTGTCATCAGCTTATTTGCTGGCTGTTGACTCATCGACCACGGTCTCAGTGAGGCAGAAGAAGTGGCTAGAAACAAAAAATTTTCAAATAAAGCGGCGCTAACAGGCATCATAAAAGCTTGCTTCGGTATGGGGTACCATGCCCGCCAGGTTAGTATTGCTCGCAAAGGTAAAGGCTATGTTATTTCGGCCACAAAAGAACTTGATCAATCAATCGGTGTAAATTCGCGATCAATTGTTGGCCTGAAGGCTGAGTTGAAACGAGATGCATCAAAGTATCTTCTTTGCAGTTTGCGAGCGGGGCAACACCGAAATCTAAAAAGTACCAGCTTAGCTTATATGGTATCAATTGTAAGTATTACACCAATTTATGCTTCGCGGCGCATCTTAACAAGGTTTCGGTTAGACTCAAAGATGTTGAAAGATACCCAGGGTTGGCAAAACGGCAAATGGTATATCAGCGACTCAGATATTCTTACAAAAGTAAAAAAACGTGCGAAAGTCACCTATAGCAATTACAAAGGTCTTGTGGTCAAATCGGTTAAAAAACTTTAGCCCTTGCAAAAAGGGGGGCCGGTCTCTGTCTGTTGCACCTGAGGCGAAGTGCGGGGTACGGCAAGGGTATCAGCATCGAATCATAACGGCAAGATTAGAGATGAATTTCTGAATGCTCACTGGTTTTCAAGTCTTGAAGACCTGCGCCTAAAGGCAGCAGCATGGCAGAAAGAATACAACGAAGAGCGTTCGCATAGTTGACTTGGCATGCTAACGCTCGAGGAGTTTACGGCTAAAGAGAATTTTAAAATAACCAGAATCTAATGGTACTCCTGTACGAAAACAGGGGGAAGCTTGGCAGAAAAATTTCTTCACGCGGGGGCTATTTAGAATAAGGCTGTCTTAAATTTAAGGCCCCACTACACAGCCGCGCTATCAACTCGGCCCCGTATTCAGGACCACCCGCCATTCATCACCATCGTAAAGCATTAAATTCGTACTCCCAATACTCCACAATCCCGACGGGCCGGTAAAAAGAGTGGAAGCGGATTGCATGTTATCGCCGATGAGTTTTTCATAGGATAATTCGCCGGCTTTGTATTTAAGAATACCAAAGGAGCCGGAAAAATAGGTCGCTCCGTTATAGGTCGCTGCATCGAAAATTTGCATGTCGGTAAGGTCGTGTTTCAGGCTTTGCCAATGGCCGTTTTTGCACTGCAGAATCGTGCCCATTTTTCCGGCGGCAAATACACAATCTTCCTCTGCGTTGGCAGCCGCACAGCCTAGCATCAGGTCGGTTGGGCTGTCATGAGGGGTCCATTGCTCATTGGCGTACGACCAGATTGCTCCGGCCCAGCCGACAAAGTATAGCGCATTGCCCAGCTTAGTAACGTCTTCAAAACCGCGCACAGCCGGTTCTTCTAAAGCGTATAATTCGGGCGTGGTTATTTCCTGCCACGGGTAGCCGGGCCGAGTGAGATAGCTGCAGTAGCTCATACCGCCGGTAACCGCGAGTTCATTGCCAAAGTTTCTGATAAAACGGATTTCACGCGTGCCCGCCCGGAAATCATCCTGACGGACCTTAAAGCTTCCCCCTTGGTTAGGGTGGTATTTGATAAATAAACCGGACGCAGTGGCTACGACCATGTCCGATTCTTTGAAGTTGACCGCTACATCGGTAATCCGTGATGGGAGGGGCAGGCCCTCAGACCAATGTCCGGCACCGGAACGACTGACAAATCGTAGATTGTTGTCTCTGCCGCCTTTGGGAATTGCGAGAAGCACCAGGGTTTTGTCGCCCAGTTCCGCGCCGTAAATTAGTTGATTTCCTTGTAGTTCCATTCGGTTACATCTAACGGTTTGTCATTGTTTCCATTTAATATTCAGGAAATTGAATTCAAGAGTTATACAACTTAGTCGCAACTATCAACGCGATTATAGAAAGAGCAGATAGTACTACGCCGACTTTGGTCCCCGTGTACACTCGGCTTTTAATACTTAAGTGCTTAGTTTCCACTGATATTCTCTGTGATTTACTATCTCAGGTTGGAGACTTGCTTAAAGGGCCTACCCACTGCAAGCAGAAAGTGGGGGCTAAAGCAGGCCTTGCCTGCATTAGTACAAGGCTGTCTTAGATTTAACATTCAGAAAGTCGCGCCTCTTTAGGTGCCTCTGTCAAAGGGGTACAGAAATTGACTTCAAAATATACCAAAAACAAGATACTTTTTCGACTTGAGCGCAAAGCTTTTAGGCAATAAGACTCACAAATTCATTTAAAAGTTTTATTTCTGAAAAGAAAAAAAACCTATCATTCGGTTTTCTCATAAATCAAATCAGTTTTTTCGCCATCAAATAAGCGAATCAAATGAGAACTTGTGGCCCATAAACCAGAAGGGCCCTTAGTAAAGTAATTGGATGGCAACAAATCTTCTGCAATGGTGATACTACCAGGTTTCACATAATAGGTCATACCCGCTTCATTCGCTAATAATGCTATATCACCGAGAGCTGCCAAGCCAAATAGACTGCCTGAGGGGTTATCGCCCTCTTTTAGGGCTTCAAAGGAATCATCGCGACCTTGAACCAAAACACCCCCTACGCCGCAAATTACAACTAAATCTTTCATAACCGTAGCATTTGTAAGAATATAAGTTGTCGGGCTACTTTTTTGACTCCAGCTTTGGCCATCGAAATGCCAAATCTGACCACCAAAGCCTACAGCATAAAGATCATCTGATGCAAAACCAGTAATTGCATTGAACATTGGTTGGCCACCGTCAGCACTTTTCAAGTCACCGGGAAAAATACGTAACCACTTATTATTAGGTTCATCTAATTGAAAGATACCACCCATATTGTCTACACAATATGTACTATTAGCGATACTCTGTACATGCCTAAGAATGCTACCTTGAGTGCGGCTAGACTCAGTAAAAGAATGTGGATCAAGCAAGGTATCTTCATCATTGGCCAAGGTTTTATTGGGGTCAAAACGAAAGGAAAAAATTGGTGTAATAACAATTGCAGCTGCTCCATCGCTAGATAAGCTTAGGCCAGCACTTGCTTGCTTTATAAATCCACCGAATTGAGCAGCCTTACCTTTTTTCTTAAAAACAAGAAGTGTATGGTCTTCATTATAGCCTGGGTCTTGCCCCATCAAAACCAAAGTACTATCGCTGAGCTCAACGCTAGAAATCAGGTCTAAGAACCCAGGATCACATTCTTCTAAAATATCCATGATTAATCAGGCTTCTAAGCAAAGTTCTTTTAAATATATAAGAACTTGCAGCTCTTTTCAGATTTTCCCTCTCAGGTTTGAGAATGCTTAAAGATACTCTCCCCTGCAAGCAGAAAAACTTTACTTGCACCCAAAGCTAAGATTCTTTTCTTAATTTATTACTTTTTAAGTCAGGCTAACAACTGATCGATTTCTACTTTCGTTATTTCACATTTCATAGATCGAACTTTTTTTTCGCTTATGTAAATGCCGCTGCCTATATGTTTAGAGCCGAAGGCTGCATTGTATAAATTTAGCGCTCCCTGTTCCGGTGACTTAAAAAGTAAATTCCGAATAGGTTTTAACCAAAATGGCATGCCGTCTCCAGCGGTCATTTTTAGTCTTTATTGCGCCCTTAAATTTATGACTTAGTGAATAAACGAATGCAAGGTTTGCATAAAGGTGAATGATCGCTGCTTCAGATAAGTCTGCAGACTCGCTCGAAAGTTTAGAAAGCTTCGCAAGTTCCAAAAATGAGAGCACTACGGATCAGCAGCAAGGTAGTTCGGTGAAAAATTAAAAATCCGCAGTTGTGAAGAAAATTTCTGCCACGAACCCACGGCAAGCTTTGCCGGGCAGAGCTTTGCTCTGTCAGCGAGTTCGTATTTCAGAAGTGTGTGCCCCGGGCCGGACTTGAACCGGCACGAACCGAAGTTCCCGGGATTTTAAGTCCCGTATGTCTACCAATTCCATCACCAGGGCATTT
>CAZHLC010000437.1:0-4413 GCA_964532545.1 uncultured Leptospiraceae bacterium
ATAATCGCCCTGGCCCAGCAGCACAAAACTCTCATTGATGACTTCAATACAGCGGGCCATGTCAGTCACACCGGCTGCCAGCATGTCTTCTTGTGAAAGAAAACGAAAGCTCAGTCTATTTGAAGTCTCAGACATATATTCATCTATACGTTCAGCCCATGAGCCCGGGGTCAGTAAAAAGCGTAAAGTTTATTTCACCTTGGTTATTAGTTCGGCCTATGATGCAACCATTCTGTTTTTCATTGCAAAATGAAGAAAGCCTGTAGCTACTTATGATGCAGCGAGAAGGCCGGGCGGTATTCTTCTGGGTTCTTGATAAATTCTTCGCAGCGCTCTAAGAAAGAGGTACCTCAAAATTGATTTAGCGCCCAGCAATGCCGCTGGTGCCGGTATATACCCGATAAACTGCATATTGGCCATTGCTGCCTTCTTTGCCCTGATTCAGTGGGGGCGAAAGGTGCAGTTTGTTTACGGCAACATACAGCCAACCATCGCCCCCGAAGCTGAGTGCATCGGGCCATGAAAGTCGTTCATCTTTTGCAAGGGTCGAAAGCTCACCTGCGCTTGAGAGTTGAACCAGCGAGTTGTCGCCTATGCCGGTGAAAAAATGATTACCCTGGGCATCGGTTGAAGCCCCATCTGAAATAGGTTTAGATGCCAATACCTCTATGGTTTGTTCGATGCCATTGCCCTGTTGCAGAGTCTCTGTGGCCACGCTGTACCATTTGGTGCCGCTCATGGAGCCATAGAACAGGGTTTCGCCATCTTTTGAGAGAGTAATGGGGTTTATGGCGATCAGGGCCGGCTTGCCGCCCAGAAGAATCTGTTTACCCAGCACCTTCACAGGTGCATCTTTTTCAGCCTGTAGCGATCTATGACCTTCAAATCTGCTGGCCTGCTTTGTTTTGAGGTTTAAAGTTACAATGGCCGGCTGGTGGGCCCCGCCAATGTCAGCCATATACACAAAGCCTGCGGCTGCATCAACTGCCAGATCATTTAAGAAACTGCCGGGTTTCGCTTCGTTGGGTTTAAATGTATATGTAAAAATTACCTTTTTCGTTTTAATATCGAAGCAAAATAAACGGGGGGCTATCGGTTTTTCGCCCAGACCGTTATCAAGTGCCCAGAGGTGGCCCCTGCGGTCGATTTGTACACCCAGAACAGCGGTCAATTTTGCCACTTTAGCCGGCCAGTAATCAGGTTTGCCAGCTATAATTTCAGCCAGAGCAAACTGGGGGCCGCGAAACTGGTGCAGACTGACAAAAATTCGATTATCTTCTGAAACGGTAATATTGCCAGGGTTTACTGCAAGGTTAGTCACCAGCTCTATAGTACCAGGTTTCGGTGAACAGGCCGCAAGTAGAACTACAATAGATAGAGATAGAATAAGGTGAAGGCGCATGAAAGCAAATCTACATCATTAAGTATAATCGGCCAAAAAAGGTCAGCTTAAAAACTTGCAGGGCCAGCTAAAAATGTATAATTAAAATCTGATACTATGCTACCCCTGGTTTATCATGATAAATACTCATTCAGCTTTGATCAGGGGCATCGTTTTGTCATGTCAAAGTTCCACCTGTTATACGAATATTTGCAGAACCGCTCGATGATCAGTAACAATCTGTTTAATTCACCGGGGGCCAGGCTCGAAGACTTGAGCATTGCTCATGAAGAAGCATACCTTGAGAATTTGAATGCAGGCACAGTTGAGCCAAAGGCCTGGCGCCGCGTTGGTCTGCCCTGGTCGCGCTCTTTGATTGAACGCAGTTTTATATCCCCCAGTGGCACGTTACTGGCAGCAAGGTTGGCCTTAAAATACGGGGTCGCGGCCCATCTTGCAGGCGGTACCCACCACGCTCACTATGGCTTTGGCTCAGGTTTCTGCCTGGTTAATGATCTGGCCTATACTGCTCTCGAACTACTTGATAAAGGTGAGGTTGAAAAAGTTCTCATCTTTGACCTCGATGTGCACCAGGGTGATGGCACCGCTGCCATCTTAAAAGATGAACCACGGGCTTTCACCTGCTCAATACACTGTGAAAAGAACTTTCCTTTTCAGAAGCAGCAGAGTGATCTTGATATAGGGCTCGAGGTGGGCCTGGGTGATTCGGCCTACCTCGAAATTGTTGAAAAAAATCTCACCGACCTTCTTGAAAACTTTAAACCATCTATCGTTCTCTATGACGCCGGGGTTGATGTTTGGCAGGGCGATGGGCTGGGGCGCCTTTCGCTGAGTCTCGATGGCATAAAGGCCCGAGATGAATTGGTACTGAAACACTGTCTGCAGAGAGACATACCGGTAGCTACGGTAATTGGCGGGGGCTATGATGAAGACCATCACAGACTGGCCCAGCGCCATGCTATTGTGGTAGAGCAGGCGGCCTCGGTGTTAGCAGGTTTGGGGTGAGGTTTACTGGTAGATTATTAAACCAGGTTCGGGTTTTAAATCAAGTACGGCGCGGGGTTTCATGATTGGCTTATCGTAATGAACCCCCTTGCGATCTGAATAGTAGAACCATAGCTTAAAAGCCTTATGAGGCATGGTGATAGCTTTCGCGTTGCGAGCATGGGTGCTCAACTTGTTGCCCGGGGGGCCCCAGCCTGAGGTTGAATGCACCAGCATTACCTGCTTGAAGTTTGTTTTCACTGCAGCCGGGTTTTGTACCATCTTTTTGTGAAACTGGTGAAACACCAGCTGGCGAACGCCAAAAATGTTATTTTTTTCGATGTATGATTGCATCTGCTTCTGTAGAAAATTGATTTCTTTGCCATAAATAAAACCAATTTCTTTCATAGGCCTATCAGTGCGCCATTCGACATCAAAGGCCAGGTGCACATGGGGGTACTTCAAGTAGGGCAGCAGGGTTTTCATCATGTCTTTGAGGCTGGTGACCCCGATTTGATGATCAATATAAAGAAGAAAACCGTTTTCTAAGGTGAAGTCAATGTACTCTTGCAGCAGCTTTTTCTGCATTTTTAACACCCGGCCCTTTGGCTGGGCTGTAGCATAGATCAGATAAATGGCTGGTACCACGCCTTTTTGCGGGCCATTGAGGCGATCATATTCTTTGGCATGGGCAATGAGCTTTTTAGCCAGGGGCTCTTTTTTCATACGGCCCACGATGCCCATGATCTTTGATTTGGGATGGCCGTAGTAGGCCAGTACATGGTTATTTTTGAAAAGCAGCGGTGAGATATACTTTTCTACTTTCTCTTTGCCATACTTTTCATACAGACTGCGTTTTCGTATTTCTTCTCTTGATAAAAAGGTTTCAGGTGTTATAAATCTGGTTGAGGCGAAGGCCAGCGAGCTGAGCACAACCATGGTCAGCAGGGCCTTGGCTGGCCATGAAGCATAGCGCAAATAAGCAGATAAAAATAGCAATAAGTAGAGAATACGTTTCAATGTTCTATTCTGAACCCTGAGAGGGTTAATTATTTTAGGCAAAATCAATGTGTAAGACCTGTGGCAAAGTTCTTTTTACTATCGGTTAATCAGGGTATTTTTTTACCTAAGAAAAGAGCCGCATATTATGCGAGGGGTGTATGCGCAATTTATTCGAAAACTTCACAGTTGCTGCGGTGTTTATCTGTGCCTCGGTTCTAGATCGTTTACTGGCACCTGGGCCTCTTCACGCTGAATCGACTGCATTGACCCCAGGCCTTATGCTGGCCTGGGTCTGGTTAAGTGGTACCAGATTATGGCCCGGCATTTTATCTGGGGCTCTTATATTCAGCCTGATGCAGAGTTCTTTCAATTCGTTTTCGTATACTTCGGTGTTCATCATTTCTTTTCAGGGGCTCTGCTCTTATCTCAGCAGTAATGATTGCCTGGGTTATTAAGCCCTGCAAAAAACAGGCCGAGCTCTTTTCTGCTCTGCAGAATTTTATAGTTTTTCTAACCCTGGCAGTTTTTGCTGGCCCTTTACTGAGCGCCCCGTTCAGGTAATTACCTCTGCTGCTATTCGATTTACCCAGCGAGTACGGCTTTCTGCAACGAGCCCTGGTAGAATTTCTCAGCCAGTCAGCGGGCGTGATGCTGGTTATGCCTTTAACATTGAGTTTTTCACTGTCAAATCACAAACCTGAACCAGAGATCAGACGGCTAGAAGCCCTTATTTTGCTGATCTCGGCGCTGGCGCTGCCCTTTATAGAGTTTATTCCCGTTGGTTCTTTGAATCGAATTCTTAACCCGCTATATCTGGTCGCACCGCTATTGCTGTGGGCCCTGCTTAGACTGGGTATCTGGCAGTGTTTTCTGATCTCAGCGTGGTTTATTTTAAGCTCAATGCTACTGTTGAACTGGGGATTTGGGCCATTTATAAATGACGAAGGCGTCTTAGCAGCTGTTTCAATCTACGGCTATACGGTTGTAACGATTTCTTCAATCGTGCTGGTATCTTCTCTTGTTCT
>CAZHLC010000438.1:0-4408 GCA_964532545.1 uncultured Leptospiraceae bacterium
AAGGCTTTGGCGTGCAGACCGACTTCGGAATGCGCGGCTCCACCTTTTCTCAGGTCCTCGTCCTCGTGGATGGGGTTCGTTTGAATGATCCGTTAACGGCACACTTCAACAACAACTTCCCTATTCCATTCTCAAAAAAGAACAAAACGTCACCCTCTTCGTTTACAAGTGCCCCCATGGCAGCGGCTGGCATTTAACGAAAAGTTCTCGAGTATAGTGCAGAAGCACCGGGCCTATACATGAAGCGCCGAAGGGTTTCAGCATGGGGGGCTGGCGGTAAGTCTTTCTCGCACTCATCGGTAAAATCAAGAGTCGCAGACAAGAAATCTTCGGGCCGAAGATTAAACCACGAGAAGTTTCGCAGAAACTTCGGGGGTCTGCCCTCAGCTGCCGCGAATCAGGCTTCAGCCTGAAAGAGAAAGTATAGTCTTTCTCGCATTTATCTATAAAGTCAAGAGTCGCAGACAAGAAATCTTCGGGCCGAAGATAAAGCCAGAAGAATGTCTTCGTACAAATCTGCGGCCTCGCAACTTGCTTTGCAAGTTGCTGCTAAAGCGGGCCTTTGGCCCTGCCTCAGATTTTCTGTGGGTTGCTAAAATTAGAGAGTCTTGGCCCGAAGATTCGCTGAAAGGGTGCCCTTTCAGCGAAAAAAATAATTGAACGTCTGAAGCCATAACCGAGTCTAAAGCATCGGAGTTTAATTATGCAGCGCATACACAAATTTTTAGCTACCATCACAGTAATTTTCAGTTTTTTGGCAGTCGACGCTGCCTACTCAGCAACCAAATACGCTCTCGTAATTGGTACCAACTATAAGGGCTCACCTGTCAGCGATCTCGAGCTGGCCGAACGTGATGCCAAACTCATGAAGAAGCAGATCATGAAGACCGGCAATTTTAAAAGCCGCAATGTTAAGGTTTTTCTTGGTCGAAAGGTCAATCGAAAGAACATTAAGAATGCTCTGCTCAACTGGCTGGGCAAAAAAGTAAGACAGGGCGACCAGGTTTTCTTTTACTTTGCCGGCCACGGTACCTTCGTGCGTGACGAAAAAGCCAAGAACGGTATGCGTAACGTACTGGTTATGTATGCCCGGCCCCATATCACTGACGATGAGCTCAATGAGTGGTTGAAAAAAATCAAAACCAAAAAGGCCGTATTTATTTTCGACTGTTGTTTCTCGGGCGGCATCGCCAAGAAAGGTGCCAAGGTTCGTGGTAATAAAAACATACCAATTCCCAAGGGTAATGACAGTGTAGTACTGCAAGACATCGATGATGTCTACTTCAAAGACAAGGTTGTGATCGCCTCAGCCGATGACAACCAGACTGCCATTGAAATGGGGCCGCCCATCAGGCAGGGGGTGTTTACCTATTACTTCTCGAAGGCCATGCTTGAAGCTGACCTCAACAAAGATAAGAAAGTAACCGCCTATGAAGCCTTCTTCAAGGCCCGCAATGATACTGTTAAGCTGGCTAAAAAAGCCCGTCACAAGCAGGTGCCGCAGATCTCTGGTAACGCCTCAGGTTTTATCTTTAAAGGCAAATCAGGTGGCACTACGACTAACGACAATACACTGCCAGATATTCCCGGTATTGATGATGAAAAAGAAGACGAGCAAGACCCGCCCATCAATGACGATGAGCCGGTTAATGATAACAACAAACTTACCGGCACCCTGGTGCTTGACACCACCTACCGCTATGACCTTACTAAGGGCCGTGGCCCCGACATCTACCTGGGTGATAAGCAGGTCAGCGGTCGTGTAAAGTGGGTTAGAAGTCGCAGTTGGGGCAAGGTCGCCTACATTACTCTGCGCAGAATTCCTACAGGTGTACACAACGTTACCCTGCGTCACCAGCGCTACCCGGTGCAGATTATCAAAACCGGTATTGAAAGAGGCAAACCCACCGTTGAGCGGGTGGTTGTGTCGAAGAAAGGCCGTGGCAGTATCTCGGGCCATGTCTGGGTGGGTAACTTCTCACAGCCCTTTGCTAATCTGAAAATCTTCTTAAGCCCGATTCGAATTCCTAAGCAGCCCATGGTAAAATCACGAAAAGATGGTTCATTTGCCTTTCGCGAACTGCTGCCTGGCAAATACAAGGTCATGGTTCGTGGCGGTTTGAAATACTTTACCCGCCCCTACGATGCCTATGTTGATGTGGGCAAAGATAAAGTTACCAAGGTTGAAATTGTTCTCAAAGAATTCTTCAAACGGGGTAAACGCAAGCGTTGACCTTATAGGTAAGCGTAAACGCTGACCTGATAGGTAAGCGTAAGCGCTAGCAACTACCTCTGTTTAGAGATTAATTACTCATAAAATAAGGGGCCATTGGCCCCTTTTTTTATGCTATTTTGCACTCAATGCACACCTGAAACCAGCCCGGTAATCATTGTGCAGGCTGGGGCTGCCGCCGGCCATGCGCTCATATGAGCGGGCCCATTGGCGCGAGAGATAATAGGCGCCGCCGCGAATCACCTTAAAGCGGCGACCAAACATTTTTTTGTAAGGGCGTTTGTAACGTTTAGAAAAATCACGTACGGCCTTGCTTGAATTACCACGGTAGGGTAGAAGCCAGCTTGACGTCCACTCGGCGACGTTGCCGCACATACCCTTAATGCCATAGGGGCTGTCATCAGTCAGTTCAGTTACCGCCAGGGCCTTGCCCAGACCACGCTCGCTGGTATTGCATCGCTGCTTGCTAAACCCCCCTGCCAGTGGGTAGTCTTGCGCTCTTTTGTAATAAAGAAAGGTTTCTTTTCTGGTAATCTGGCGTTCAAGGCCGCTACCGCGGGCGGCCTTCTCCCATTCAAGTTCGGTGGGCAGGCGTTTGCCCGCCCATGAACAGTAGGCGCTGGCCTGGTTATAGCTTACATAGTTCACCGGTAACTCTGCAGGTAGATCGTTGCGCCAGCTGGGTGGCTGGGTCGCCCCGGTTTCATTGAGAAAATCTGCAAACTGGCGGTTGGTTATTTCAAATTTATCGATATAATAATCTGGCAGTTCAATGTAATGAACACGTTTCTGGTGAAGTTGTTTTTCAACTTCGTTGCGCTTAAGAGTGGCTTCTGAGGTGTAGTAGGTGCGCCCCAGGCTGTTTTTATCATCTTTGCCCAGCACAAAGGGCCCCTGCGGAATAAACACCAGAATACTTTGGTCTTTGGCATGTATCTTCTGGTATTTTTTCTTTACCTCTTTAAAAACACGATCAGGTAGCGAAGGTTTAACTTCGGGGGGAAGTAAATACCCGGCCTTCATTCCCATATATAACTGGGCCTTGACCCCGTTAAACTTGCCGTGCAGCAGGGTGCCGTTTGTCACCATCTGACTGCGCACGACCTCGAAGTAGGCTACGGCCTCAAGTTCACGGTTGAAAATGACCAGCTCTTTGCCTGGTTTAAGCAGCCCCTGCTGGTCATATATAATCACCGCACCTTCATTATCAGTAAGGTTAAGTAAAGAAATTTCGCCCAGAACCTGGGGCCATTCTCGGGCCGAGGCAGCCGAGCAAAGCAGCAGCAGGGCCAGCCAAAAACTAAAACGAGTCATAGCTAATTATCGGGAAGATCGACTATTTACACAACTTCACATATTTGCAAATCGAGCGCGAGCGCTCATTGAGATGGGCAAAATGCTGTTTTTGGCCCTTGAGAAGTTGTTTTTTGTGCAGGCCCCAGATGGCCTCTGAGGTTTTGCTGAATTCTTTGCGTTTTTTCACCAGTTTTTTGTCTTCTTTTTTGCCGTAGAGTGAGCGGTAGGTGGTGCTCTTCTTTTTACTGGTTATTTTACGCTTTTTGATCTTTTTGCGTTTGCGCTTCTTTACTTTTTTCTCACTCTTGGTGAGGTTTTTGGTGTAGTTCCACGCTTCGTGGCCCAGATCTGGCCAGAACAGAAAAAAGGCTGCCACAAAGATCAGCACCATGGTGACCCAGCCAAAGATCAGCGTATCAAGCTTCATAGCAATTCACTTAGGCCTGCAGGTGGGCAGCAGTCAAGTTTCTTTCTTTTGATAATAAGTGCGCTTTTTTAAGGCCTCGGGGGGAAACTCAGGCTCACGATGCAGTTGTCGCATATACTCATATGAAACCACACTGACCGCATTGGCAAGATTCAATGAGCGCACCTCACCCCACATGGGAATGCGCACAGATTGGTCGCAGCCAGAAATCGCTCTTGGGGGCAGGCCCATGGTCTCATTGCCAAAGACCAACAGATCATTGCTGCCAAACGAGAAATCAAATAGATTGTGTGTACCCTCTTTGGTGATGGCCAGCCAGCGCTTCTGTGAAAAACTCTGATAACATTCTTTCATCGTGTCAAAAACCTGCAGCTGCAGTTCTGACCAGTGATCAAGACCGGCTCGTTTGACACTGGCTTCATCAACATTAAAGGCCGGCTTGATCAACACAA
>CAZHLC010000439.1:0-4406 GCA_964532545.1 uncultured Leptospiraceae bacterium
AATAATGAGAAAACAGTTAAGTTTTCTAATTATTCTAAGTTTGAGTTTGTCTGCCTCTATGTGTGTGGGCGGCAAAAAATTTTCTGAATTAGACGAAGAATCGAAAGAAAAAGTAACGGCTGATGGCAATGATTTACCAGTTAGCTTAGGCCACAAGACCTCTGTTGCTGACGCGAATGCCTCAGCAGAGACAACGACAATCGCATCGAGCCATAAATATCTGCCAATGCAGAACAAAAAATGGGCGGTGAATCAACCCGGCGCAGCCGGCATCTCACTTCACTTTAAGAAGCTGAAAACCGAAAAGAATTTCGACCAGGTTATCATTGAAGATAAACATGGGCGCGAAGTTCTTCGCTATCACGGCGATCAGGGAGAATTCTGGACGCCTGTTATAACCGGCGACAGCGTAACCGTCAGGTTAAAATCAGACGAATCAGTAGAAGATTACGGTTTTGAAATTGATGAAGTCAAGTTCAATCCCGGTGAGAATTCTGCCTCAGGTTCATGGAACTCTATAGGCTTTGATGCCGAGTCAGGCCACCCCTACAGCAACTACTACGACCAGACATGGGTCGTGTACAAAGCAGGTGCCAATCAGATCTCAGTGCACTTCGATAAAATCGATGTTGAAGAAAACCGCGATCTGATTTACATCTATGATAAAAATAACAATCTCTACGCGACTTATACCGGCAGCTACGACAATATCTGGACGGTTCCTGTAGATGGCGATACTGTTCGTATTCGCCTGGTAAGTGACTGGAGTGTTGCCAAATACGGTTTTAAAGTAGATAAGTACAAATACAGCGAAGATGGGGGTGGGGCAGTCAGCTTTACCAACAGTATGGTGTCTGTGCACTCGCCCCATAATTATGCTGATAACTACAGCAACACCTGGAACATTTCTGCTGCAGGTGCCAGTAAAATTAAACTGCACTTTAACCGCTTTCACACTGAGAGCGACAATGATGTGGTAGTTATTCGTGATAAAAATTATACCGAAGTAGCCCGCTATAGCGGCATGAAGGGCCAATTCTGGACAGACGTAATAGACGGTGATACCGCCCGCGTTTCTCTGATCTCAGATGGTGCTACAAACTTCTGGGGAATTCATATCGATACCATAGCCCATGTGGGCGGTACCGCGCCCCCACCACCAGCCTACAACCGATATATCTTTGATAAGATTGCGGCCATCGGTGACTCATTGTGCCACAGCTTTCAGTCTGGTTCGGTTGAAGAAACCCGCCAAGAGAAGTCTTACTGCAATGTTTTTGCCAAGCAGGCTACCGGCCAGCCCCTGGTGAACCCATTATTCACCTACCCGGGCTATGCGGTTCAGGGCGAAGATATTTTCAAGGGCGACTGTGGCGTACTCTGCGTTGCCAAGTTTCTGATTCCTTCGCGTAAGTTTTCAAGCAACTTTAATGTAACCAACTTTGCCGTAACCGGTGCGTCATCAGTTAATATTCTTTATCAAACAGGTGAATGTGCAGATTACCGGTACCGCGAACGTAAATGGTCATGGTCGAGCTTCTCATATGTAGATGCCTGCGCATCAGATGCAGATAAGTTCAACCAGCTGACCCTGCTTGAGAATAAAACCCAGATTCAGCAGGTTACCTCAAAAGACCCCAGCTTTATCATGGCCTGGTTTACCAATAACGATACTCTTTCAACGGCTCTGCATACAGACCCCCATGCTCAGACAGAGTTTGGTGTTTTTAAGAACCACGTTGATAAGGTATTTAATGACCTGATTGCCAACAACTCAAGGGGGGTGACCGCATCGACCCCCAATGTTACGGCTATTCGTTATCTGGTACATTCAAACGACCCCGGTGGTAACCCAAAGCTCACCGGTTTAAAGGCCTTCTACAATCCCACGGTAAAAGACCCCTCTGAGGTTCTTGATGCTGATGAGGTGGCGCTTATTACAAATGAGCTGCAGAAGAAAAATAACTACCTTCGCCAGAAGGCGGCATCAATTAACTATGCCTTTGTAGATACCTATGCGATCTTTGACCAGATTCGCCAGTTTGGCTATGATCTGAAAGATGGCAATGGTAACCTTACGGGTGACAAGGTCTATGCCTCATGGCCGGTGCGCAATGGTGGCTCGATCGACTATGGCTTATTCAGCCTTGATGGTGTGCACCCTAACAATACCGGCCATTGTATTGCCGGCAATGCGCTCATCGATGTAATTAACAGCCATTACGGTGCCGATATTGGGGCAACCATACCCCACTGTAATGAGGCAGCCACCCTGGCTGATGACTCGCTGAATCAAGACCCGGTAGATATTCCCGGTTTTCTGGCCAACAATATCTTTGGTCAACTGATCAGCTATCTTATAGATATTTTTCTATAAGAATCAATTGGTATGGCAGGGGGTAACCCCTGCCTTTACCCCAAAATTTTACTTCTCAGATGAAATGGCCATACTCTCTGTGATTTAGATGCAGATTCGTAGCAAATACCTTTTCAGGGGCCTGCTGGGTATTGTGATTCTTATTGGTCTGTATTTTTTGTTTCGCTCTGATGAGCCCCGGTCCGAGCCCCGCTATAAAAAGAAAAAAGATCCGGTAGTGCAGGGGGGGCCTGCCTGGCCTGAAGGTGAAGCACCAGAGCGTTGGTTTAAAGTTGGCAACAAAACCCGTGAGCAATGGCTTGATTTCGAACAGTTCAGCCCGGGTAACAGTTACAACCCCTACCCGGGTAAGGCCCAGAAAAACCAAAAGCAGCAGAAAGAAGCACTTGAGGGTTTGCACAAAATTCAGTCACTTAAGTATAAGGCTTCGCGCGGTCGCAAGCTTACCGAACAAGAACAAGAAGCCCTGGGTGCCTACAACGCAAAAAGGTATCGAGACCAGATTGACCTGCTCAAGTTTGCCTTGCTGCGAGATACTGCATTAACTGACGAGCAGCGTGATGCCATGAACGACAAAATCAAAGAACTCGAGCAGAAAATCTTCTCACTGAACAGCCTAGAATGAGATGGTACCCGGTAATAGTCTTTTTTCTCGTCATGTGCAGCCCAGACAAAGAAAACTCAGTTTCTGAGCAGCCCATAAAGATCAAACCAAAGGCAGAGCTCATGGCTGATTTAAAAGACAGCCGGGCCGCTGCGCGTGCCATAGCCATAACTGAATTGTCGGCTGACAAAGACCAGCAGCTAGATAATATGTTTCTCTACATGTTAGAGCATGATCGGGCCGATCAGGTGAAAAAGTCGGCAGCCCTTGCCCTGGGCCGGCGGGGTGTGAAAAGGGCAGTACCTCTGATTAAAAAATATTTTGCCAGCTATGAAGGGTCGCCCGATGCCTATATCTTTGCCCTGGGTGAGCTGAAAGATCGCAGCGCAGCACCCGCAATTGTGCAACACTTATTCTCATCGATCTTGCAGACCAGGCTTACCGCCTCGAAGGCGCTGCAGAATATTGGTTCAACTGCCTCGGCCCGCGAAATTCTTAAACGGGTTAACCGGCAAAATGTTCCCACAGCGCAGCGGGCCGAGATTGTGCAGACCCTGGGGCCTCTGAAATACCGGCCTGCCGAGAAGCTGGTCAAGGCCTGGCTCGATACTGAGCTGAATTCACGCAATAAGCAGAAAACCTACTCGTCTGTTCTGGTCGCCAGCTGTGCTTTTGCTCTGGGCGAGCTGGGCTCGAAGCGCTACCAGAAAACCATTCTCACTCTGCTGGGCGATGTGGCCGAGCCGGTGCGAGAAAACAGTATAACTGCTCTCATAAAAATCAACGATCGCCAGATCTTGCCAGGCCTTGAGGCCTACTTCAGTCGTTCATATACTGAGCAGATTGGGGCAGGCCGGGTCTATGCGGCCGTGGGCAGCCCGGGGCGCGACGGTCAGAAAATGGTCGCCATGCTCAAAGGCAGGCCCTCTGCAGCTGCTGTTTATATAACAGGCCGCTGGCGCCTTGAAACGGGCCGGCTACCCATAGAAGAGATTCTCAAAAACAAAAAAGCCAACTGGCGCAAAGATGCTGCCGAGGCCCTTGGCTATATAAAAAACGACGAATCTCTACCCATACTTTATGGGGCCCTCGATAACGAAGAGCCCCGCGAGGTGCGCATTGCGGCCGTGTTATCAGTGGGTGTGATCGGCAATGCACAATCTGTACCCGTGCTGCATAAGTATCTGGGTGATGGCGATAAACAGTTTCTGGCTGCCCTGGTTTCAGTTTTAGGAAGGTTAGGCAGCGGCGACTCTGTTGACCCCCTGCAGCAGCTCTTGGCCAATGATAACAGTCTGGCCCTCTATGTTTTACCGGCCCTGGCGAGCATTCAACACGAATCGGCCCGCCAAACTGTCGAAAAAAGCCTGTTTTCTGCTGAACGCGCTGTCTCGCGGCCGGCCCTCAGAGCCCATGGGCGCTACC
>CAZHLC010000440.1:0-4394 GCA_964532545.1 uncultured Leptospiraceae bacterium
CTCTGTGAGTGGGTGATCGAATCTGAACAGAAAGAGCTGCCCCTTATCTGTGACCTTGCCACCGGCTCTGGTTGTATTGCAGCCGTATTAGCCAGTGAAATGAACTGTGAAAAAATTTTAGCCCTCGATATTTCACCGCAGGCCCTTGAGGTTGCTGCAAAAAATTTGGCAAAACACTGCCCCGAAGTATCTTATGAGCTGATACAGTCAGATTTGTTTGCAGATGTTTCTGCCGACTACCATGGTAAACTTGATATGATCGTAAGTAATCCACCATATATTCCCACTTCAGAATTCAACCAGTTGATGCCGGCGGTTAAAGATTTTGAGCCTGAGGCAGCACTGCACTGTGAAAACCCCCTGGCGTTCTTTAAACGGCTTTTCAATGAAGCATTTCAGTTTCTGAAATCAGGCGCACCCCTCTATATCGAAACCAACCCAACCCTGATTGAAGACCAGCAACAGCTGTTGCTGGCGGCCGGTTTCAGCCGTGCTGAAATAAAACATGATCTTGCGGGTAAGGCACGTTTTCTGCGGGGGTATAAACCATGAGTTTAAAAAAGATTCTGACGCTGACCGTGGTGGCCATCTTGGTTGGTACCATCGGAGTATTCTCTTACATCATAGAGAACATATTCACCATTCAAGAGCGCACCGCCAAAATGTCGCTTAAGCCCATCAAATCAGGGGTAGATAAAAAGTTTATTCATGAAGGTGTGGTTTATAGCAAACGCAATTTTGCAAACGAGGTCGATGTATACGCTCAGCCAGAGAATAAAAATGCCGGTATTGTAATTATACTTTATGGCGGCTACTGGCAGGGTGGGCTGCCTGGTAACTACAAACACCTGGCGGGCATTGCCAACCGGGCGGGCCATGTAGCCGTTGTGCCCGAGATTCCGGCGGCCTACGGGGTAGTAGGGCGTCTGCTGCTTGGTAAAGAAAGTATCAGCAGCCGGCAACACCCGGCCCAGCTCAATGCCCTGATTGAATTGGTGCAGTGGCTGAACATCGAAGCAGAAAAATATGGCGGTGACCCCAAACGAATTTCACTGCTGGGCATAGGTTCGGGTTCACAGAGTGCCCTGTTACTGGCCCTGCGCGGCGATCTGCAGCGCCAGGCCGGTATGGCTGGCCATCTCAAAGGCGTGATTGCTATCAACCTGATTGCTGATTTAACTGTGAAACATGACACCTTTAACAATATGTATGTGAAACCGGTGTTTGGCGAGAACAGGCAGACCCTGCAGTTAGCCTCACCCATTACTCATTTAAACAAAGAAGCCCCGCCTATTATGATTATAGCTCCTGAATTTGAACCCGATTACATGAAGGTGGGTGCTGAAAAATTCACAGAACAAATGGGTGCTTTAAACCTTAAGGTTGACTATCATAAGATTGAGCAACGGGCCCCGAAGTCAATTGTGTTTAAAACCGGTCGCCGGGGTGACCCGGTGCGAGAATTGTTAAAAAAATTCTGGGCTGAGAAACTATAAACACAGCACCCAGGTAAGCCCTGCCAGCAGCAGCAAGGCAATGGTTACACCTACCTTACGCTCAGGGGCCGTGCGGTATTGGTGCATAACAAATACTACTACAAAAGCAATACTTGAATAGATATGAGTGTACTCGATGATCTTTAATAGATGCAGGGGGGTGATCATCTGTATTAAATAACCGCTCAGCACCATCACGGGTACAAGCATCAGGTTAACGAAGCCGGTTTTTCTGCCCTTCTTTTGTTTTCCTTTAAAAAAATAGGGAATGATATGATTGATCAAGAGAGTTCCCAGACCGAAAAGCATCAGAGCCGCAAACAGAATATGCAGCTTCAGCATGAGCGGCTGCAGGGTATGGTTCACGATTGAAAACCCGCCCATGGGTTTGAGAAAATACTTCATGATTATGATGGCCGAACCGGTCACGGTTGTGCCGGCGGTCGAAAGCCAGAAAAACCAGCGCTGCCAGGTAGCCATTAGCGAATAAATTTGTAGTAGGCCAGCACCCGGCGGGTAGCCAGAGTGTAGGCTTGAGCAGTGAGAGTTGCACCGGTAATACCGGCGATATCTTGATTAAGGTTGAGACCCGGGGTGAGCGTTTTGCCCAGCAGCTGGTTCACCCAGCGCTCTGGTAACATATAATCTTGTGGCTCGAGAAAACGCAGCACCTCAATTTTTTCTATTTTACCAGAGGGTGAAACCAGAATCAGCAGGGTTTCATTCAGAGTGCGCACCCGGTGAGTATCGATGAACACGGTGCCTACCAGTTTACCATTACGAAAACCCTGGTAATAGGTCACCAGCCCCTCACCAAGTTTCACATGCGAACCGGCCAGTGCCTGGGCTTTTTTCAGCTTCTTTTTGGTGAGAAATAGATTTTTGCGTTTGATTTTTGCATCTTCAGCGAAACTGTTCTTCAGGGCCCTGGGTATTGTCTGAAAAATAACCGCATGGCTGAGCACTACAGCCCCCAGATAAATGGCCAATAGAACTAGAATAAATTTTAAACTTTTTCTCAGCATCGCAATTGATAACGATTCTCAGTCGCTAATGGCGGTCAAGGCGTCAATGCAAATTTAGCTGTTTTCTAAGTCTTCATTAAAGAGAAGCATACCCTTTTTCAGCCGGGTCTTCCACCGTTTGATTGAGGTGAGCTGCTGCTCAAGTTCGGGGTGCTCATCAAGCATGGCCCGGGCCTGCTCCACAATAGGGCCATGATAGCGCAAATCGGCGATTCTGAACTCAGAAATTCCGGCCTGTTTCACCCCGAGAATTTCACCAGGGCCACGAATTTCCATATCTTTCTGGGCCAGATAAAAGCCATCTTCAGATTCTACCATGGCCTGCAGCCTTTGCCGGCCTTCTTCGGTAATTTTGTCTGACTGTACCAGAATGCAGAAAGACTGGTGCTCGCCCCGGCCCACCCGGCCACGCAGCTGGTGCAGTTGCGATAAACCAAATTTCTCTGAGTTACGAATAAGCATCACGGTGGCATTGGGTACGTCGACCCCCACTTCAACTACAGTGGTTGATACCAGAATTTGAATGGTGCCTTCTTTAAACTTGCTCATAGCCCGGTCTTTTTCTTCAGTACTGAGGCGGCCATGTAAGAGCCCCATGCGGTAATCAGAGAAGACTTCTTTTTCAAGTATTTCATAGTCGCGCATGATGCTGGCCCATGAGGCTGATGAGGCCTTACCCGACTCTTCAATCAGGGGATAAATGATGTAGGCCTGGCGGCCCTGATCTACATATTTTTTTACACCCTTGTAAAGGGCATCAAGTTCATTTTCGCCAAACAGCCGGGTGTCGATGGGTTTGCGCCCGGGGGGCTTTTCTTTAATAAGAATCGTTTCAAAATCACCATAGTATGTTAATGTGAGACTGCGCGGTATCGGGGTGGCGGTCATGGCCAGCAGATCTGGTTTATCACCCTTATCACGCAGGGCCTTACGCTGTTCAACCCCGAAGCGGTGCTGCTCATCAATAATCACCATGGCGAGGTTATTAAACTCAATGTCTTTTTGAATCAAACTGTGGGTGCCAATGACCAGCAGAGTGTCGCCCCGGCTGAGACGGTCTAGTTTGGCCCGACGCTCGGCTGCCTTTTCTTTGCCCAGCAGCAGCTCAACAGGCACCAGCGGAAAGTTGCTTAGAAGATTAATAAAGTTGCGATAGTGCTGGCGCGCAAGAATTTCGGTTGGGGCCATCAGGGCCACCTGGGCCCCCTCTTCAATATAGAGCAGGGCAGCCAGCAGCGACACCAGGGTTTTACCGCTGCCCACATCACCCTGCAACAGGGCGCTGAAGGGCCAGGTCTGGTAGGCGAGGGCGGCTATGCTGGCAACAGCCTTCTCTTGATCACCGGTAAGTTTAAAATGCAGCGATTCAAGCAGGCGCGCCTGCCATTCTTTTTTTTCAAGAGGTGTCTGTAGCTGTATGGCCTTACGGGCTGCCTGGGCCTTGAGTTTCTGTTCTTTCATCAACATGCTGAAGTAAAGCAGTTCATCAAAGGCCAGTCGTTCACGGGCCCGCTGTACCTGGGTCATATCTTCAGGAAAGTGTATCTGCTGCAGAGCGTCGGGCAGACTCAGCATGTTCTTGTTCAGGCCCGGTTCAAGGTGATCGATAATTTCTGAGCGGTATTTCTGCAGAATCTTGAACATCAGTTCGCGCAGCACTCTCGAAGTCAGGTAGGCCTTGCGCATGCCGTCAGTGATTTTATATAGGGGAATTATTTTACCGGTATGAATGAACTCATCGCCAGTCATTACCTCGATCTCGGGGTGGGTCATGGCAAAGCGGCCCCTGAATGATTCGATGACCCCCGAGAAGGCTGCTTCAACCCCGGGTTTTAAGATTTTCTGAAAGTAGACAATTCCCTGAAAAAAAACA
>CAZHLC010000441.1:0-4391 GCA_964532545.1 uncultured Leptospiraceae bacterium
AAAGAAACATTTTTTTTATGAGTTGCAATAGACCACTTGAAACCAAAGGGGTCTAGCAACACGCCCATACGGTCACCATAGAACTGATCAGTAACCGGCATCACCTCGGTGGCACCGGCCGCTATGGCCCTGGCAAAGAATTTGTCAGCATTCTTCACATAAACTGTGAGACTAAAGGGGGTACCATTCAGAGTTCTGGGTGAGACATGGCCCCACTCAGGGTTTTCATCTGAAAGCATGATATTGTTTTTTTCAATGGTGATTTCAGCATGACCTATGGCGCCGTTTTTCATCAACAGGCGGCCCTTTTCTTTGGCACCAAAGGCCTTTTTATAGAAGTCAATAGCCCCTTTTGAATCAGGTAGAGTAAGATATACGCCTACCGCATTGTTACCCGGCCTGATGTGAGATTTTTGTTTGGCCCCTTTTGGTTTTGTTGATTTAACCCTGCTTTTCTTGGCAGCCTTCTTTTTGGGGGTCGCTTTCTTCTTTTTTGTTTTGTCTTTCGCCATAACAGTCTTTAGCACAGTTTATCAATTTGCCAAGTGTTTTACAGGCTTTTCTCATAGACGCACTGTCTCAAATACCCATTCTAACCGATGCAAATTGAAAAGAACAAAGTAGTTTCTATTCACTATACATTGACTGACAACGCAGGCAAGGTGATAGATTCATCTGATGGCCGCGACCCCCTTCTCTACATTCAAGGTATTGGCAATATTATTCCCGGTTTAGAAGAAGCCCTTGAGGGCAAAAGCAAAGCAGACAAGCTTGATGTGACCGTCTCACCCGACAAAGGTTATGGTAACCGCGACGAGCGCATGGTGCAAAGTATTCCCCGTTCAAACATCGATGGTATCGAAGATATTCAGATTGGCATGCAGCTGCAGGCCCAGAGCCCCGACGGCCAGATGAGCTTGCTCACCGTGACCAAGGTTGAAGATGAAACAGTGACTGTTGATGGCAACCACCCTCTTGCAGGCGAAACTCTGAATTTTGCAGTCGAAATCGTTGATATTCGCGATGCAACTAAAGACGAACTCGCCCATGGTCACGCCCACCAATAGAATTTCATTTCGCTCTTCTAAGAAAAAAGGCGCCACCAGCAAAGTTGCGGGTAGACCGACTATTCGAACATCGAAATGAAATTGGCATACTTGCGCTCATCTAAACGACAAAGATAAATCGAGTTCTCTTTATACAGTTTCTGCCATTGCGCGTCTGATTTTTTGCGCCAGGCTTCACTGCTTACTTGGGCGGCGATATAACGTTCATCCATACGCCTGAAAAAGTGATTACTATGCCTTATCTGTAAAAGAAAAGTGCCAATCACCACAGAAATTATCGTTACTAAGAGTATGATCTCAATCATGCTCACCTCTAACAATTTACATCTGTAATACTCCGAAAACCGAAAAATTTCCCGCCTTATCTTAAGCTTTTTTTCTTCGGGGGAATATTAGACTTCTACAGAGCCAGAGCTATTTTCTTTACAAGCTGTGTTGCTCTGCAAAATAGCTGTTCTACACACATTTTCTGAGGGGAACTTGTATGCCAAAATTCAATACCTTAATCGATGTATTCGATCATGGTCTAAAATATCACCCAGAAGGCACGGCCTTCTACAGCAAAGATAAGTTTAAGAACTTTATTAAAACGTCTTTTAAAGAAGTCTATCGCAGAGCTGAAAATGCCGGCCTTGGTATGTTAGAGTGGGGCATCAAGCCTGGCGACAAAATCGGTATGATGGCCGATAACCGACTTGAGTGGATCATTGCCGACATCGCCATTCTGCTGAATGGTGCCTGCAATGTTCCCCGGGGTACTGACAGCACGGCCGAAGATATCAAGTACATTCTGAATCACTGTGAAGCCGAATACTGCGTGGTTGAACATGCTGAAATTCTCAAGGTAATGAAACCAATTATTGGTGACACAAAAGTAACCAGGTTCATCGTACTCGACCCCAACTTCAAAGACACCGACGAAAACACCAAAACTCTTGAACAGCTGATGCAAGAAGGTGAGAAGATTCGTGACGCAAAACTTGCTGAGTTAAACAAGCGCCGCAACGCTATTAAGCGTGAAGATCTGTTCACCATGATCTATACCTCGGGCACCACTGGTGCCCCCAAGGGTGTGATGCTTTCACATGGTAACATCGCCTATAATATGGAAGTTGTGCCCAGCATGGTGGGTATCAACGTAGGCGACCGGGCCCTGTCGATTCTACCGGTGTGGCACATTTTCGAACGAGCGATGGATTACGCTCTTATACCATACGGCGGCAAACTCTATTATACCAACATTCGCGACCTGCGTGATGACATTCAGAAAGTGAAGCCCACCTTCATGGCCTCGGCCCCCCGACTGTGGGAGAACATTTACAATGGCATTGTACAAAGAATGGAAAAAGAATCGCCCATTCGCCAGTTTCTTTTTAATGCCGCAGTTGAAGTTAATAAGATTTGGCATGATAGCGTAAACTATCTGCAGGGTAACAAACTGCAGACTGAAGAAGAAACCGACCTTGAAAAACTGAGCAACACTGCTCTTGCAGCCTTTACTGCATTGAACCTGCTGGCACCAGCGAAAGTGTTAGACTCACTGGTATTTTCAAAAATTCGCGAAGCCCTTGGCGGCCAGTTGAGGGGTACCATCTCAGGTGGTGGGGCCCTGCCCTTTCATGTAGATGAATTTTTTAATACCATTGGCATTCCTGTCTATGAAGGTTATGGCATGACAGAATGTGCCCCGATTATTTCAGCCCGCACAGTGGGTAATGTGATTCAGGGCAGCGTTGGTTACTTTCCTGAAGGTACGCGGGTAAAAATTCTTGATGACCAGGGCAACGAAGTACCTGCAGGGCAGAAGGGTGTAGTGCACGTCAAGGGCCCCCAGGTTATGCAGGGCTACTACAAAAACGAAGAAGCCACGAAAAAGGCCCTCAATGACGGGTGGATGAACACCGGCGATATTGGTTTCATCAGCCTCAACGGCACCCTGTCAATTCGTGGCCGGGCCAAAGATACCATCGTTTTACTGGGGGGTGAAAACCTCGAACCAGTACCCATTGAAAACCTGCTGACAGAAAATGAGTTTATCAACCAGGTTATGGTGGTTGGGCAAGACCAGAAAACTCTGGGCGCCCTGGTATGGCCTGAATTTGAAAAACTGAAAGAAGAAGGCTATAATGTCGGTGAGAAAGATGATCTGAACAAGAATGCCACGTTGAAAAAGTTCTACTCTGACATCATCAAAAGCACTGTTTCAAGTGAAAATGGTTTCAAAGCGTTTGAAAAAGTAACTACTTTTCGCTTTTTACCAAAACCCCTTGAAGTTGGCGACGAGCTGACCAACCTGTTCAAGATGAAACGTAACGTGATCACTGACAAATATACAGACTTGATTCACGATATGTATAACTGATCTTTCAGGGCGAAAAAGAGACAAGACTCACAGTTTTTCTGCCTAGCGCATAAAAATCTGTTACTTTTTCTGGGTTTTTCAGTCTAATTAGTTAGAGTTTGGCAGTGGGGACGGTCTGGCCAGATGGGAAGATTAGATTTATATAGCATATTACTTATTATAATATCTGTTCTGCATTGTAATTCGTCGTATTCACCCGGCAACAATTCTGAGGCTGGGGCAGGCGAAACCTTCAGCATGAGCGGAACGGTCTCGGGCATAACCTCGGGCACACTTGTTTTGGTTAGCTCGGTTGGCGAAACCATTTCGCTAACTCAGAACGGCAGCTTCAAATTCAACATCAAGGTTGGTATGGGCAGTTCTTATTCTGTTACCGTACAAAACCCACCCAACGGTCACCTGTGCAGCCCCAGCAATAATGCAGGTATAGTTAGCGGTGAAATCACCAATATCTCTATTGTTTGCGGCGTGCCGGCCAGTCTGCACCAGCTCAGCGGCACCCTGACAGGGCTGACTGGGGGCACCGTTTACCTGGTAAACCGGGGGCAAGACCTGATTGGGGTAAGTGCCGATGGGGCGTTTCAGTTTCCCGCTGGGGTGCTCAATGGGCAAGACTATGCCGTAACGGTGGCCAGCCACCCCTTTAACCACACCTGTACAGTTACCAATGGCCAGGGCAATGCTTCGGCAGACGTTACCAACGTAGCGGTAACCTGCACTGTTATACCGGCTGGCAATTATACTGTGGGCGGTACCGTGACCGGTCTGGCTGGCATCGATCTCGCTGTACAAAATAATGCCGGCGATACCACGCCCATAGGCAATGACGGCAATTTCATTTTCGCAAACAGCTATGCTGACGCCTCGGGCTACAACGTCACCGTCTCGGCCCAGCCAACCCAGCCATGGCAGACCTGTAATGTAGCCAATGGCACCGGCACAATAGCAAGTGCAAACGTAAC
>CAZHLC010000442.1:0-4375 GCA_964532545.1 uncultured Leptospiraceae bacterium
AGGGGGCAAGTATACCGGTAGCCTGGTTGGGCAGTGCATATCTGCTTTTTAAGTATGACGTCTCAGAAGATAATGACCAGTTACAGAGCAGAATGCGCAATGTACTGATTGAGCTCGACAAAAAGGTACAGGCTGCCGGTGAATATCTGCTAGGCGATTTCAGTTTTGCCGACATGGCGGTTGCCTCGATGCTGCAGTTTGTGAAACCTGTCGCTGCTAATTACATTTATCTGGGTGAGCACACCACCGAATGCTGGAGTGAGCCGGCTTTAGCCCGTGAGTTTAAAGATCTGCTCAGCTGGCGTGACACTATTTATCAGAAACATCGCAAGTAGATGCAGTTCAAACAGGCCTACGACCTCGTTTTAGAAGAAATTGTTCGCTGGTACAATGCCGGCATTACCGCGGTACCACGTCTGGTGGTGGCCGTTTTTATTCTCATTGCCTTTTATTTTCTATCACGCCTGATTAGAAAGATACTCTGGCGCATTTTCACCCGAATTACCAGTAACAACGAGTCGATTGTGCGCCTGGTTGCGAAGTCGGGGCAGTTTATCGTAAATGCAATCGCCATTTTTACCGCCCTGAGTGTCTTAGAACTTAATAAGACGGTCACCTCACTGCTGGCTGGCGCAGGTGTGGTAGGCCTGGCCGTTGGTTTTGCCTTTAAAGAGACTCTCTCAGATTATCTTTCAGGCATGCTGATTGCTGTAAGGCAACCCTATGTAATTGGTGAGATCATTTCGACTAACGATCATTTTGCCAAGGTTACCTCATTGAATCTGCGGGCAACAGAGCTTGAAACCTTCAGTGGCCAGGTGATTATAATTCCAAATGCTGAGATTTTTAATAAACCCATTATCAATTATTCACGCCTTGGCCGGCGCCGCATTGAAATCAAAGTAGGTGTTACCTATAGCGCAGATCTGCCACGGGTGCAGCAGGTTACCACAGCAGCCATCAAGGGCCTTGACTTTGTACTGGCTGACCCACCCATGCAGTTTCTCTATACCCAGTTTGGCGAGAGCTCTGTTGATTTCGAAATGCGTTTCTGGGTGAAATATCCCGGGGCCACAGATTATCTTGAGGCCCGCTCAATGGCTATCAGCACCATTCGTCAGGCCTTTAAAGACCATGATATTGTGATTCCGTTTCCGATTCGTACTCTTGATCTGCCCGAGAATCTGCTTGAGAGCTTTGAAAAGTAATCAGCCGTCAAGTTCGTCGTTGTACTTCTGAAACAGTTCGATAACTTCTTGATTAAATTTGCCCTGAGCTACCCGCCGGCGCAGATTGGTAATTGACTTAAAAGGTATATTTCTCGAGGCCATATTGGCTACCCATGAAGGCAGTATGCCGCCGGGGTCTGCATGAACCTTGAACTCAACCCAGGTGGCCTTACCACCCCGAATTGATTTCAGTGACCACTGTGACTTAATAAAGGGAATTCTTACCCGGCCGGTATTTTTCGGGGCTTTCTTATGACCTTTGACATTGGCTGTTTGAATGTGAATCCACTGGTTTTTTTTGTCATAATATACTTTGACTTTGACAACCACGTCGCGGTCAGTCAGCGGCCAGGGGGCACCGATGTGATTATAGAGAATACGTACCCTGTCTGATACATACTCAAGTTCTTTCACAGCGCGAAGTGATTCGATCCATTTGCTGAGGTTCTTAACATCACCCAGCACCGAAAGCACATAGACCATCTCTTTGTTCACCACACCCTTGCCTTTAAACATCAGGTGATTGCTACCAGGTACCTCTTGACGGTAGACGCTGATTCCTCTACTGGCGCGAATTTTTTCCCATTTGGGTTTGTTGGCTTCGACCGTGGCCAGGCTGGCCGTCAGTACAATTATGAATGCTGTTAGTTTTTTCATTGGTTTTTCGTTACCCTGCTTTGATTACATAGATTGCCTATGTCGAAAAGATTCTGCACCCGCGGCACCTGGCCGTCTATGTATTCTTTTGTGCGCATCTTCAGATAATCGTATGCCCCGTTTTCTTTGTTATGCTGGTATGATTTACAGTATTCATGTTTCTGCATATTCAGTGAAAAGTTGCGTTTTATTTTCTTACGAATGCCTGCCTTGTAAAATGAGGGATTAAAAAGCTCATCCCATTGCCAACTGATCCAGTTTTCCCATTTGAAGTCACGGGTTTTTTTCACGCAGCCATGGCCATCAACAGAAAACAGTGGGCTGTAACCCTGGCGCTCGCGAAACAGGTGCTGGTAGAAAACATACCCATCATAGTTAGATTTGAGGTCAGCGAAAGAAAACACGCCGCTGGCCTTCATACCAAAAAAGCCATACTCGCCATCGATACCGCGTCTGATGGCCTTTTGCTGGTCTTTGCCAAAATCGCTGACCACATAGTAGGTGTAACCCTGGTCAAAGAAATGATCAATTTTATCTGGTGCGATGTAGATATCATCGACATTTACGGTGAAGGTGCGAAAGTAGCGGTCAGGTAAAAGATAAACATTTGAATAAATATTATCTGTGACATCAATGATGTATTTTTTATCTGCTTCTTCTCTGACCCATTTCTGTAAGGGGCCCAGACCCTTTTTACCCAGGGCATAGCCCAGGGTGACCCGGTCTTCAAAGCGGGGTTCAACTTTTTCATCATGTTCAGAGGCAACAAACCGGTAAATATAGAAAGCCAGCAACCGTTGAACCCTGGTTACCGGGTACTTGTTTTCACAGTGCTCTGCGTTGAACTGGGTTACGGCCCGCTGCAGTAGTTCATTGGTTTTTTTATTGAGAGACTGGCTGAAATCAGGCAGCTTACCTTCATAATGATGTCGCCTGGTAAAGGGGTCATTCTCACGGGCCAGCAGAGAGCCAGCTAAGAGAAAAAATACTATAAGTTTACGCATCTTTTTTAAGATCGGGGCAATCTGGGCGATTGTCAATTTATTTTTAGGGTGCTATACGGTTCTGCATCAATGCCAGGCTCATGGCTGAAAGAAAGTTCCACCATTCTGTCTGCTCACTCTGGCCCAGCGATTTCTGCAAATAAAAATCATTGGGCCAATTATAGCTGGTTAGCTGCTTTTCTCGGCCAAAAACAAGGGCCTGCTGCTGGTTCAGGTAGATCATGGTGTTATCGGTATCAAGCAGGGCTCTCTTTGGCACCGCATCATTGAGCAGCGATCGACCAAATGAGGCATGTGGAAGGTCATACTCTAGCAGATCAAGAAGCGTAGGCATGATATCAATTTGAGAACCCAGGCTTTCGCTGACCCCAGGCTTGATGACCGAGGGCTGATAAATTAACAGGGGAATGTGATAGCGGGCCAGACCCTTTTTGTCACCATAGGCATGATCAGCCGTGATAACGAAGATAGTGTTCTTAAAGTAAGGTTCTTTTTCAGCAGCCTTGAAGAAATCTTGTAAAACACCATCGCTATAGCGCAGGGCATTAAAAAACCGATATCGCCTTTGATTATTTTTATAGTAATCTTGGCCAGCGGGTAATTTAAAGGGTGGGTGTGGGTGCAGGCTCACCACGGTGGCCAGAAAAGGCTTCTTGCTAGCGGCCATGAGTTTGGCGATCCGTTCAAAGGCATACTCATCATAGATTCCCCAGGTGCCATCGCTTTTGGATTCACTGTCTGCAAAATCTTCTTTTGTGATGATTTGATTATACCCTGAAGATGCTGCAAACGAGGCAAAGCCCATAGAAGTTCGCCGGGCCCCATAGCAGAAAATCGTATCATAACCTTTCTTCTTGAGCAGAGTGGCCAGACCCAGATGGCGGTTATGTTGGTAAGACGATGTCGAGAATATAGTGCCATACAGTGTGGGTATTGAGCTCACAATTGAGGGCAGTGCCCCGATTGAGCGTTGACCAGTAGCGTAGAAGTTTTTAAACAGCAGGCCCTTCTTGCTCAGCTCAGTGAAAAATGGAGTGGCATTTAAGGGGTGACCGAAGCTGTGCAGGTCGGCTGCTGACCAGCTTTCCATAATTAATATCACCACATTGTAAGGTTTAAATTTGACCCCGCTTTTCTGGCGATAAAAAGGGTATGCTGGCTTGAGAGGTTGCTCGTTATCACTGTATACGAGTGACTGCATTTGTTTCTGCAGAGTGAGCATATCTTGTTGTTTTACAGGTAACTTGTCTTTTTTATAGAGAGAACTGAAGATCGTATACACAGGGTTAAGTGCGAGATTACCCTGGGTAACGTTATCGTCGATAAAGGCCATGGCCGGCCTCAGGGGGCGAGACTGCAGGCCGCCTCTTATAGCGATAACTGCCAGGGGTACAATGAGAATCAGAAAAAGTAGACCTGCAAGTGCGCTCTGCCAGTTAACGGGCTCAATGGCTCTGGTTTTAAAAAGCTTTTTAAAGAAAAACC
>CAZHLC010000443.1:0-4370 GCA_964532545.1 uncultured Leptospiraceae bacterium
AGTTGTTGTCAGCTTTTTCAATGGTCACAACCCAGCGCTCTTTGTCAGCCCCATTGCCCAGCTCTTTATCAATCAGCACCATAGCCTGTAGCTATACACTTGTCTCAATCTAAACTGTCAACCATCACCCAGAGACCCGAAAAGGCTTGAAACTGGGTGAAACCAGGCAGCTCTGACGCAGGTCTGCCATGAATTACCGCATTCTTTTCAGTGTATTGGGGCTGCTGACCCTGCTGCAGGCAGGGCTGTTGTTTGTATTTGCCCTGATCGCCTGGCTGATTTATCCTGAAAACAATCAGGGCGGTGCGTTTATGGTCTCGATGCTGTTTGCTCTGGTCTCGGGTGGGCTGGCCAGATTGATGGCCGGCCGGGTAAGCAATACCAGTCTGGTAAGTTTTCGTGAGGCCCTGGCTGTTTCTTCGATTGGCTGGGTTATTTTCGCCCTGTTTGGCGCCCTGCCTTTTTATTTTTCGGGTGCTATACCATCTTTCACCGATGCCTATTTTGAAAGTATGAGTGGCTACACCACCACCGGGGCATCAATCATGACATCGATTGCCGACAAAGGCCAGACCATACTGCTTTGGCGCTCTTTTACCCAATGGGTTGGTGGCATGGGAATTATCGTTCTATATATTGCAATATTTCCGGCCCTTGGTATGGGGGCGATTCGAATGTTTCGGGCCGAAGCACCAGGCCCGGCCCCCGACAAACTGGTGCCGCGCATTCGAGAAAATGCCCGCATTCTTTATATTGTCTACCTGGCTCTGTCTATGCTACTCTTCGGCCTGCTGGCACTCGGGGGTATGAATGTGTTTGAGTCGCTGGCCCACACCTTTGCCACCATGAGCACTGGTGGTTTTTCGCCGCTGAATGCCTCAATTGGCGAATACCATAGCAGCGCGCCAGCTCAGGCACTGTATTTTGAGTTAGTAATCGTGGTCTTCATGTTTCTGGCCAGTACCAACTTCGCCCTGCACTTCAGAGTGATAAAGGGTGACATCAAGGCGTATAAAGATCCCGAATATCGAATTTATGTTTCAATCGTTCTAGTGTTTATTCTGGCTATTGCAGCAGACCTTTATGGTAACAGGTTATATGAGAGTTTTTCAGAGGCCCTGCGCCATTCTACTTTTACCACGGTCTCAATCATAACCACCACGGGTTTTGGCACTGTTGATTTTGATAAGTGGTCGGCAGTTTCACGCTCGCTGTTATTCATTATGATGTTCGTGGGTGGTATGGCTGGCTCAACCTCGGGGGGCATCAAGGTTATACGAATCATGGCCCTGGTGCAAGAGTCAATCAAACAGATTCAAAACACAATTCATCCGGTTAAGGTGACCACAATACGATTTGGTGATGTGCATTTTCCCCGTGAAGTGCTGCGAACCATTCATTCATTTGTGAGTATCTTTGCTCTACTCTATATTTTCGGTGTGGCCCTGCTGGCCACCACCAATTTTGACTTAGAAACGGTGTCTTCTATGGTGATTGCCTGCCTGGGCAACATTGGCCCGGGCTTCAGCAAAGTTGGCCCTACCCAGAACTATGCCGAATTGCCGGCCTATGCGAAATGGGTGCTTATTTACTTTATGATTCTGGGCAGGCTTGAATTATTTCCGGTGCTGGCACTCTGTCTGCCCCGCATGTGGGTGCGCTGATGCTCGAACGGGCCCGCGAGCTGGCGCAGAGCATTTTTCAAATCAACCAGCTCTACCCCATTCAAGAACAGGTGATAGAGCGTGCCCTGGGGGGGCAGCATTCTCTATTGCTAATGCCCACTGGCATGGGTAAGTCAATCTGTTACCAATTGCCGGCCTTGCTGCAAGACAACCTGACGATCGTAATATCACCATTGATTGCACTGATGAATGACCAGGTGAGCACACTGCAAGAGCTGCATGTTGATGCTGAGTTTATCAATTCAAGCCTGAATAGCCGCGAACGCTCGGTTCGCTACCAGAAACTGGCCGATGGCGCATATAAGCTGATCTATGTTTCACCTGAAAGGTTTTACAAAGATGAATTTAAGCAGGCCATTGCGGGGCGCAAAGTTGATCTGCTGGCCGTTGATGAGGCCCACTGTATCAGCCAATGGGGCAGTGATTTCAGGCCCGCCTATACCCAGTTGGCTGACTTTAGAAAAATTCTGGGTAACCCCCCTACCCTTGCCTTGACGGCCACGGCCACCCCCAGGGTGCAGAAAGATATTCTTGAGCAGCTTGAGCTTGACCCAGGGGCTGAGATTTTTCACGCCGGCATTGAAAGGCCCAACCTGCATTTATCTGTAGAATATTCTTTTGCTGAGCTTGAAAAGTTCGGCCGCATTTTTGAACTGTTACACGAGATTGAGGGTACCAAGATTATCTATTTTAATTTGATAAAGAACCTTGAGGCCTTCTCTGCGTATCTTGATGAGCGCAAATTGAAATACTGGGTGTATCATGGTAAGCTGCCAGCTGAGGTGCGCAATCGCTCTCTGAAAAACTTTCAGAAGGGGCAGAATATCGTAATGCTGGCTACCAATGCATTTGGCATGGGTATCAATAAGGCCGATGTGCGGGCCATTATACATGCAGAAATCAGTGACTCACTAGAAGCCTATTACCAAGAAATAGGCCGGGCCGGCCGCGATGGTAAAGATTCAAAATGTATTCTCTTCTATGATCAGAATGATCTTGCGGTGCAGATGGACTTTTTAAAGGCAAAAAATCCCCAGCGTGATTTTATCGAATCAGCTTACCGGGCCATCGGGGCATTGCAGCAGAAGGGTCAGAATATCGATTATGTAGAGCTACAAGAGCAGCTGGTTTTTCGTGGCAAACATGATCACCGGCTGCAGACGGTTCTTAATTTATTTGACCGCTATGAAATCACCACCGGTGAAATCAGCCGGGGCACGTTAGAGCTGGTGGGTGCTCTCTCTGAGAAGAAGCTTGATGAAGAACACCTGCAGCAGAAAGCTGAGATTGACCAGGCACGCCTGGTAAAAATGGTGCAGTACGCCAATGCTGATGGCTGCCGAAAGCAGTTTGTGGTTGATTATTTTGGCTTTGATTGTGAACCCTGTAAAAAATGTGACAACTGCCAGAAAAACTACCAGCAATAAACGGTGCCTTCATTCTGCATATTCTCTGCCTGGTCAGTGAGGCCCTCACAAGAATGGCGATAAAAGTCGGTAGAGCGCCTCTCACTATTGCAGAATTTGAGGCATGCGTCAGGCCCCAGGGCCTGCAGGCTGCTCTGGGCTGACAGTCTGACCCGGTCATTATTGCGTTCACCACTGACACAACAGAAGTTATTATCTGCTGCATGAGACTTCGCAACGGCTGTTTTGCCTGGTGATTTGCACCCACCCAGAAGTAGAAAGCAGAGCAGGCCGGCGGCCCAATACATCTCAGGCCTTTTCTTTTTCTAGAATATCAATTTCTTTCAGAAGCGCCGGAATAATCTCTGCTTCGGTGATCTTGCCACGGCTCTCACCTTTGACATAAAGAACAGCCGATTCGCTGCCTGCTGAGATGCCAATGTCAGCATCTTTGGCTTCACCGGGGCCATTGACCAGGCAACCCATGACAGCCACCTTGAGCGGGGTTTTAATGTGCGCAACGGCCTTCTCTATTTCACCCGCAATACGAAAAAGGTCAACTTCAAGGCGACCACAGGTGGGGCAAGATACCAGGGTTACACCAAAGCTGGTAAGCCCCAGCGAGCGCAGAATCTCACGCCCCACTTTAACTTCTTCAACGCCATCATCAGTGAGGCTTACCCTGATGGTGTCACCGATACCCTCAGCCAGCAGAGTGCCGATACCAATTGATGATTTAATGGTACCTTGAAAGGCCGTACCGGCTTCAGTTACCCCCAGGTGAAAGGGGTAGTCACACATGGTCGCCAGCTTGCGATAGGCATCGATCATCATGGGCACATCAGATGATTTTAGAGAGATAATCAGGTCTTTAAAATTATGTTTTTCTGCGATTTCAATATGGCGCAGGGCTGATTCAACCATACCTTCAGCAGTGGGATACCCATATTTGCGCAAAAGGTCTTTTTCAAGAGAACCTGCGTTTACCCCGATTCTGATGGGAATACTATTATCACCGCAGGCTTTGAGCACTTCGGCCACCTTCTCTTCTTTACCGATGTTGCCAGGGTTGATTCTGATTTTATCTACTCCGGCTTCAACAGCAATCAGGGCGAGTTTGTGCTGAAAATGTATATCAGCCACTAAAGGAATATTTATACGTTTTTTAATCTCTTTCAGGGCATGAGCTGCCTCTTCTGAGTTTGCAGTACAGCGCACCACCTGGCAGCCTGCTTCTTCATATAACTTAATCTGCTCTACCGTGGCCTGCCAATCAGCT
>CAZHLC010000444.1:0-4356 GCA_964532545.1 uncultured Leptospiraceae bacterium
GCAGGTAACGTTTCATCAGAAAGTTACCCCCACACCGGCCTGGCCACCAATGTTCATCAGGGGGTCGACCTGATCATGTAGATATGAAAATCTGCTGTGTATAAAAAACGATAGGCGACCAGGGTTGAATGAATAGCCAACGATGGCCTGACTGGTAAAGGTCGTACTGTTGGTTGAAAATTCACCGGCCTTGATGGTGAGAATTGATACACCGCCCTGCAGTGCCACCTCAACAAAATGGTTTTTCGTCAAACCAAAAAACCAGATCGGCCCGGCAGTGGCCGAAGGCCCCATTAAGCTGCGATCACCATTCTGGTAGACTAAGAAGCCTGGCTCGATTCTAAGCGAAGGCATAAGGCCAGAAGAGGGCAACCCGAATAAAGACGGCGATTGATCATAGGCCAGAAAGCCGGCCATACCAGAGGGCAGGGTGGCTGCCAGTGAACCCATTGAACTTAAATAGGTCGCTGATAATGAAAGGCGACTGAGACGCCCAGCCGATGCGATAATTCTTTTGCCCGGTTTCACCAGAGGCTTAATTGCCTTCTTCTCTGGTTCAATTTCAGGTTTGGGTTTTTCTTTGATTACCGGTTTGTTGATGGGGTTTTCAGCCGAATCATAGTCATAATCATCATCGGTGTATTTATCTTCATCAACCAGATCGGCTTCGTTTTCACAGCCAGCAGGCCAGCAGGGGTCGGCCTGAGAGTATATACTTGTAGAGTTGAGAAAAAGTGAGAATTGAAATAAACTACAGACTAAGACTGCTACAAGCAGCCCTCTAATAACTTTCATACAAAACCCTGTCTTAACTGACTACGTTTGTTTGAAACACCCGGTTCTTTTCTTTATAATACTCTTGCGCCGCAAAATTGGGCCAAAAAAGTGACAAAATGCCACCTTTAGAGGCTATAATAGGCCTAAATTTGCGGTTATATCGCCCAGAGTACTTAAATATGGTGCAAGAAGCAGTCGAAGAATCGAAGAGTGAATTGATACCTTGGTGTGACTGGTGTTTTGAAGAATATGCGCTAGAAGATACCCGTGGGTTTCTTCAAATTACCTCTGAAGCGGCAAAACAAGGCGAAGCATTTGAGTTTGCCATTTTTAATACAAAGAATAGTTATCTTGGTGGTTGTGGAATTAATCAAATAAACAAAAATGATAAGATAGCAAATTTGGGATATTGGGTGCGCACATCAGAAATGGGTCGTGGTCTGGCATTAAGGGCCACGCGCAAACTGATAAAATGGGTTTTACAGAAGACCGACTTGAACCGGCTAGAGATTGTTTGTGCTGTGGGTAACACCAGAAGCCAAAAAGTTGCTGAGAAACTGGGGGCCCAGCGAGAGGGCATTGCTCGAAGCCGCCTATGTGTTCATGGCATTGCCCACGATGCAGTAGTTTACTCGGTAGTGCGCCATGATTTCAACAATTTGACCCCTCAATAATACAATGGGCAATAACAGTTTATCAAAATGAAAAGATTCTGCCTATACTCATCAATTCTGGCCCTCGCGGTTTTTGCAATTGCCCGGGCCGTATTTCCTGAAGAAAAACTCAAAGGTTCAAAAGACAAAAACGCCCTGGTGCCATTCAAGGGGCTGTGGTCAGACGAGTCATCGAACATGTCACCGGCACTGGCCCCCGATGGCAAATACATCATCTTTCAATCTAACCGCGACATTGAAGACCGCTTCAGCCTTTATGAAACCTTTCTAATGAAGAGCGGCGATATCACAGACCCCCGTCGCATTGAGCTTGAAAACAAATCTGATTTCGATGGGCAGCCCTACTTTTCTGGCCGCGACGGGTGGATACTTTACTCATCAATAGGCCCGCGCAATTTTCAAAAAACCGGCACGCGCACCCAGGCCGACATCTGGTTAACCCTGCGCAACCCCGAAGGCTGGGGCAAGCCGGCCCGCCTGCCCAGCCCTGTAAATTCGGCTGGGGTCGAGATTACCCCCTGTATCTCAGCCGATGGCACCCGCCTCTACTTTGCCTCAAATCGCCCCGGCGGTCATGGCGGCCTTGATATCTGGTACTCAAACTGGAAGAACCGGCGCTGGTCTGAACCAGTCAATGCCGGCAAGGGTATCAACAGCAGCGCTAATGAGATTTTTCCGCGCTTGCATGCTGATGGTAAGACCCTGTACTTTTCATCAGATCGTAAGGGCGGCAAGGGTGGTTATGACATTTACATTTCACGTTTTAAACGCAGGCGCTGGTCAAGGGCAGCTAACGTAGGCGGATATGTGAACTCGATCACCAACGACTACTTAAACGGTATACCGGCTAACGCTTCGTACGTCTTGTTAAGCAGGGGATCAATGGGCGCTGAGAAAATATACAAGCTGAGACCCACGCCCGAATTCATGATGCCCCTGCCCCTGGCAACTACCCGCATTGTAGCTCTTGATCGCGAGAGCAAGGCCCCTATACCCATGCGGGTTCGCATTGAAGATCTGCGCACCAATAAAGTTATCTTACGCAAGGGTTATACCCCCTATGATCGCAGCCCCATATCGCCCGAAGCCCTGCGCAGCAGAATCGAAAGCAGTGATGACTACTTTAACCAGATCGGCATGGATGTTTTTCTCGAAACGCCGGGCCGCTACGGCATCTTCATCATGTCAAACGGGTACCTGTTTCTTGACGAAGAATTTTCACTGCGGGGCAGCCAGTCTTCTGAACATGTAAAGATTTTTGAGCTACCACCCCTGCGCAAAGGCGTGAAGCTGCCTCTGCGCAGCGTTTACTTTAAACCCTCAAGACCGAAGCTGCTCAAATCTTCTTACAAAAACCTGGCGCTTGTTGCCAAGTTTCTTAATAAACGCAAAGGTATTATTGTAGAAATACAGGGTCACACCGCCCGCGGCCGTGGCTCAGAAAAACGTAACGAGCAGCTGTCGCGCCAGCGGGCCAAAACTGTAGTGAAATATCTGATCAGACAGGGCGTGCATAAAAAACGCCTGCGCGGTGTAGGCTACGGCTCGGTTCAACCCGTGGCCCCCAATGACAGCGAAGCCAATATGAAGAAGAACCGGCGGGTTGAGTTTTTGATTTTAGATATTCTTAAGCCACGTAAGAAGCGAAAGGGCTAAGCTGGCTCATAGCTCTCAAGCGAGTAGAAAGTTTTCTCGCCAATTTGGCCTCTAATTTTAGGAAATTTAACGACTTTGCATTTAGCAGCTTCGCCTAGCACTGAACGGGTTGCTTTATCAACCAGGGTGCCCACCCTGGCAACCTTGGTCAGTGATTCGAGACGAGATGCAATATCGACCGGCTCACCCACAGCGATGTATTCGACTTTTTGAACTGAACCTACACTACCCAAGAAAACCAGCCCGGTTGCAAGCCCAAACCCAAACCGCACATTTTCAATCTGGCCTTCACCCGAAAACTGGTTGTACATATTGATATATTCTGACATCTTCATGATTGATGAAGCGGCATCTGCCGGGGTTTGAAAGGTTGCAAGAAAGCCATCACCTCTGAATTCAATTATTGAGCCGTTAAAGCCATATATTAAATCAGAGATATCATTGAAAAGTCCGCTGAGTGCGAACGCAAATGCATCGGCACTCATGGCCTCAGAGATCGTTGTTGAATCACGCATATCACAGACCATAATGGTCAGCTCTTTGGTTTTTCCGCTTACCTGGCGGCCCACATCAAATCTCTCAATTTCTTGCCTGGCTTCAGGAGAGAGAAACTTGCTTAAAATCATTTTTTCTTCAGCAAGTTTTGATTTTCTTTCTTCAAGTTCATCTGCCAGTTCTTTGTAATGAAAAAGGCTTTTGATTTTTGCCTTCAGTATTCGGTGATTTACCGGTTTTCGCAGAAAATCTAATGCCCCGTCAGCAAAGGCCTTTTCAATCAGACTCTCGCTTTCATCTGCAGTGATCATCAGCTTTATTGCATCTTTTGATGTTCTTCTTGAAGCAAATTCTTTGAGAAGGTCAAGACCAGAACAATCTGGCAGGTGCATATCAACGATGAACATATCAAATTGCTTTTCTTCACTCATAGCAAGGGCTGATTTTCCGTCAGCCGCGCAATAGACATCATAGTTGCCCGCGAGTATATGAGAAAGCAATGCTACCTGACTCGGGTCATCATCAATAATCAATATCTTATTCATTGAGAATAGACTGCCAATTGATTGAGCTTTCCTCTGATTTGAGTCTCAACCCTTGAATAGCTGTGCGACTTCTTCTCAGCCAGAGTCGCCTCTGAAATGAGATATCGCCTGCCAAGAGATTCACATAATGATGCCAGGCGGGCTGCAGTATTAACTGCATCACCCAGAATTGTAAAATCAAGCTTATTGGCCGAACCAATATTGCCAAT
>CAZHLC010000445.1:0-1211 GCA_964532545.1 uncultured Leptospiraceae bacterium
TAGCTACAGTGCACACCGAATCACTTGTTGACCCTTATCAGTTTGATAAAAAGAGCAAATACTTCGATGCCAGCTCAAAAAAAGAAAAACCCAAGTGGTACTGCGTTGAAATTAAATACAAAAAGAAATTAAAGAATATGGTATCACTTGGGGCCATCAAAAACCATGCACCCCTGGCCAGTATGCTGGTAGGCCAGAGGGGAATGCGTCTCTCGGTGCAGCCTGTCAGCCAGCGAGAGTATGAAGAGATTCTGGCTTTGGCAGAACAGAATCAGGAGAGTGTATGAAATTTCTAACGGCATTATTGTTTTTATTCTGCCTGCTAGAACCGGTATTCAGCTGGGGTATGCATTATCTGGTAACAGACCGGGCCATGAATCACCAAGCTGTAGCCTTTGCTGAAAAAAAAGTCAAAGTCGAAAGCCTGGCTGACTTTCTCAAAGCCAGCCCGGCAGCAGTAGCAAAGGCCATCGATGACTACTATGCCTGGGCAGCTAAACAGAAAATCAAAAGATTTAAAATCATTAAATTCGATAAAAAGCAGCCCACGGTTGCGAATTTTCTCACTGCCACCCGTTTAAACCCTGCTGCAAAGTTTCCTCTTGTTAATAGAGTATTGCCGGGTGCCAAACCGGCTTTTCGACTTGTGAACAAGAGTACTGTGTCACCCTATATTCCAAAAAAATCAAGCTTTGTCTGGCAGTTTGAAGATGTCAGTGGCAAAGAAGTCAGCCAGCGTTCTATTATTTCAACCTTTGCCGATGAACCAGACTGGGGGTTCGATCATAAACTATTTCAAATCGCAGAATATGGTTATGGCAAACAACCCTATGGCAAGGCAGAAGGTGAGAGCAGCAAGGCGCCTTTTCATATGCAGTTTAAACATGAGAACTTTGTGGTGAGAACTTTTGCTGCAGAGATTACTCAGGGTCTGGTTGAGCACCGGCTACAGCTGTTTTACCTGCTGGCGCGGGCTGCAAAAGATAGTGGCCATGACTACTGGGCGGCCCGCTTTACCTCATGGTGTATTCACTATGTACAAGATCTGGCACAGATTTATCATTCGAAGGCCGTGCCACACGCGGGCTTCTGGTACTATACCAACTTTATTTTCTCATTCGGAATTTTTGGCGACAGTAAAGCAGATATTAAAAGAAAAACCACCCAATTGGTAGCTAATCGCCATTTTGCCTATGAAGACTTTGTGGCCT
>CAZHLC010000445.1:1225-2720 GCA_964532545.1 uncultured Leptospiraceae bacterium
ATCTGAAACCTGACCCCATTGTTACAAAGCTTGCTGGTTTTCTCAGCACTGGCAATGCAGACCTCGGGGCCGGCAATATTGCGGCACTTGTTGATAAGGTGACCGAATTTGCCGCTGACCACTCACCCGAGATGGATGAGGCCATAGTCGAGGTCTTTGGTGAAAAATACACTGATGACCCCGCCTATGACCTTGAAAATGACCCCCAGTATGACATTGCAAAACTTGTACCCGGTTTTGATAAGAAAAAGGACGATCTACTGTTGAAAGAAACAGGAATTGACTTTACCATGGCCGGTGCCGCTACCCGCAATATGGTGATATTGGCCCTGAAGCAGCCCTGATAGCATTTTAAACTATGAGGCTGTGGCCGGCTTTTATTCTGATTCTCTGCTTCACTGTGCACTGTGCAGCCGGCACTAAAAGTTGCAGTCAAAACCGCAGCTTGAGACATGATCTTTCTATTGGGGGCTCTATTGGTTTCAGCGGTTCTGACTTTACTAAAGATGAGGCACCGGTAACTATAACCATAAATAACAGTGACTGCCCGGGCATTGAAAATGGGCTGCAGACAGCCAGCGTTACAGTAAAAAGGGTCTCAACCGATTTAACTATCTCTGAATCGAATGCCAGCTCACTTGAGCTGCAGTTAGCCGGTGATGATATTACCACCGATTCTCTAGAGATCTCTAACAGCGCATGCACTGTGACCATGTCAGGTATTTCAGGTTCACTTGACTATACAGATAGCGAACTCAAGTGGTCATATAAGATACAGTACGAGCAGAAAGACGAGTGCCCGGCTCTCGTAAAACGGCGCACACTGATCAACTAACATTTTATGAGTTCTTACATTGAAGCGGCTGAAAAATGGCTGGCGCAAGATTTTGATACACAGACACAGACAGAGCTGCAGGCTCTAATCGATTCTGCTGATGAAGCTGCCCTTGATGAAGCCTTTCATACTACTCTGAATTTTGGCACAGCCGGCCTGCGTGGCGTACTTGGGCCCGGGCCCAACCGTATGAACCAGCTCATGGTGGCCCGCGTCAGCTATTCCCTGGGTCAGGTACTTCACAGTTCTAAAATGAACTCTGGTATCGTAGTAGGTTTTGATGGCCGTCATAACAGTGAGGTGTTTGCCCGCTTAACAGAGGCTATTTTAACCGCCCAGGGGCATAAAGTGTACAGTTTTCAGACCTATGCACCCACTCCACTGGTGGCCTATGCTGTTACTGCGCTTAAAGCTTCAGCAGGTGTGGTTGTTACAGCCAGCCATAACCCACCTGAATATAACGGCTATAAAGTATATTGGAGCAATGGTGCCCAGATTATCTCACCCATCGACAAAGAGATCAAAGAGGTTATTGATAAAACTACCGACATAGGCGCTATTAACCGCCAACTCAACGAAGAACTGCTGGTTGACATTGAAGATTTCAGGGCCAAATATATTGATGATGTGGTAGCTCTCTCAGTTTCAAACGAAGAAAAA
>CAZHLC010000445.1:2730-4344 GCA_964532545.1 uncultured Leptospiraceae bacterium
GGTTGAGCGCTGGGATCAGGCACTGGAAGAAAAAGATTTATCGATTATTTATACGCCGCTGCACGGGGTGGGTGCTGGCATTTTGACTGAGGTTTTTAATAAAGCCGGTTTTAAAAATCTGCATATGGTACCCGCCCAGACTGAACCCGACCCCGATTTTTCAACGGTTAAGTTTCCTAACCCTGAAGAAGAGGGTGCTCTCGATCTTGCTGTTGAATTAGCTAAAGAAAAAAATGCCGAGTTGATCATTGCCAATGACCCTGATGCAGACCGCCTGGCCTGTGTCATTCGCGACGATGCTGGTTCTTTTATCTCTCTTGATGGCAACCAAATAGGGATGTTACTGGCATATTATCTGCTGAGTAAAGAAGCTGATCTCAGCAAATGTTTAGTGATTAATACTGTGGTTTCAACCATGATGCTGGCCGATGTGGCTAAGGCAATGGGGGCCCAGTCTGCAACCACCCTTACCGGATTTAAATGGATAGCAAACAAGGCCCTTGAGCTTGAAAAAGAACAGGGTACCAGGTTTGTTATCGGTTTTGAAGAAGCCCTTGGTTCGACCTCATACAATCTGGTGCGCGATAAAGATGGCATTTCTGCCGCGTTGTTATTTGCCTGCCTGGCCAGCGAGCAGAAACAGGCCGGCAGTTCAGTTTATGAATACCTGCTGGGAATGTATCGGCGCTTTGGCCTTTACCAGACACGGCAGCGCAGCATTACTCTCAAGGGTCACAGTGGTCTGCAGCAAATCAGTGATATTATGGGCCGCATCAGAAGTTTTTCTGACCAAACAATTGGTTCAGAGCAGATTTCAGTAAGGGCTGACCTTGAAAAAGGTGAGTTTAAAAACGCCGACCAATACCGGGGAATGCCCGCTGCCAATGTAATCATTTTTCATCTTGGCGATTCTAAAAGGGTGATTGCACGCCCCAGTGGTACAGAGCCCAAACTGAAGATTTACTACGAAGTAAAAACAGAATGTGACGATTACCAAAAGGCTCATGCTGAAGCCGAAGCAAACATCGATGCCTTAGACAGGCTGTTCTGCGAGACCTTTGCCATAGATCATTGATCACAAAAACAACTTGGCCGTTAGTTTCAGAAAAGACTTTCTGACCTATGCCAGAATTAATTGCTTTGCATTATTCACCCTGGTCTGAGCGGGCCCGCTGGTCTTTAGATCATCATAAAATCGCCTATGATTATTCAGAATATGTACCATTGCTGGGTGAAGTGTGGCTGCGCATGAAGCTCAAAAACTTTACTTCTAAGGCCTCAGTGCCTGCTCTCATTATTGATGAAAACACCGCCCTTACCGAATCTTGGGATATCGCAAGCTATGCCGATCAACATGGTCGGGGCAGCAAGCTGCTGGCCAAACCCGGTGAAATCAGGGGCATCATAGACAAGGTCGAAATTGCACTGCAGGCCGGGCGCATTCGTACAACCAGCAGAATCAGAGATAATGAAAAAGCCCTGAAAGAGAATATGCCCGACTTTATACCTGATATGTTGCAGGGGGCCAGTATACCAGTCGCCTGGTTGGGCAGTGCCTACCTGCTTTTTAAGTATGACGTCTCAGAAGATAATGACCAGTTACAGAGCAGAATG